>DATJJL010000149.1:0-13512 GCA_035492155.1 Ramlibacter sp.
TGATACTTCGAAAAGCCTAAACTGTCGCCATGAGCCTCATTCCCGCCACCATCCTTACCGGCTTCCTCGGCTCGGGCAAGACGACGCTGCTCAAGCGCGTGCTCGAAGAGGGCCACGGCCAGAAGATCGCCGTCATCGAAAACGAGTTCGGCGAAGAGAACATCGACAGCGACATCCTCGTCACCGACACCAACGAGCAGATCGTGCAGATGAGCAACGGCTGCATCTGCTGCACCATCCGCGAGGACCTGCGCGCCACGCTCCAGCTGCTGGCCGCGAAGAAGCGCAAGGGCATGCTCGATTTCGAGCGCGTGGTCATCGAGACCACGGGCCTGGCCGATCCGGGTCCCGTCGCGCAGACCTTCTTCATGGACGACGAGATCGCGGAGGCCTACCTGCTCGATTCGATCATCACGCTGGTGGATGCGAAGCATGCGGACAAGCAGCTCGATGACCGGCAGGAGGCGCGGCGGCAAGTCGGCTTCGCCGACCAGATATTCATCAGCAAGACGGATCTCGTCGCGAAGGATGAAGTCGACGCACTGGTTCACCGCCTCAAGCACATGAACCCGCGCGCGCCGATGAAGCCGGTGCACTTCGGCGACGTGCCGATCAAGGACGTGTTCGACCTGCGCGGCTTCAACCTGAACGCCAAGCTGGACATCGACCCGGACTTCCTCAAGGAAGACGACCACGACCATCACGGCCATGACCACGAACATGATCATGATCATGACCACGAGCATGGCGAGCACTGCGACCATCCGCACCACCATCACGTGGACGACGACGTCAAGAGCTTCGTCTTCAGGGCCGCAAGGCCGTTCGATCCGGCCAAGCTCGAGGATTTCCTGGGCGCGATCGTGAACATCTACGGTCCGCGCATGCTGCGCTACAAGGGCGTCCTGCACATGAAGGGCACCGAGCGCAAGGTGATCTTCCAGGGCGTGCACCAGCTCATGGGCAGCGACCTCGGACCGCAGTGGCAGCCCGGCGAGGACAGGACCAGCAAGATGGTCTTCATCGGCATCGACCTGCCCCGAGATATCTTCCTCCAGGGTCTCGAGCAGTGCCTCATTTGAGGTAGGCTTACGCCCTTCCAAGAACAGGTGAGGGCGGGCCCCGATGATTGTCTCGATTCTGCAACTGATGGCCTTGCCTTTCGGCGGGCTGTCCACGCGGACGAGGGGTGAAAACCCCGACGGCGAGAGCCGGCCCGTGCGCAATCGGGCGATCAATGGGGGTATAAATCGCGCTGATGAAGGCGATGCATCACACCAACGAGGAACCACCGCGGACGGACGGCATGACCATGCCGTGGGCGCGGATGCGAGGAGACGGGAAGTGAAACCCCAACCGAAGGCGAAGGCCAAGCCGGCAGCGAAAGCCAAGCCGCAGGCCAAGGCCGCGAAATCCGCAAGCAAGCCCACCAAGGCCAAGCCTGCGGCGAAAAAATCGCCGGCCAAGCCGGCAGCGAAAGCGGCGCCGAAGAAACCTGCGGCGAAGGCCGCGCCCGCGAAAAAAGCACCCGCGAAAAAGGCCGTGCCTGTCAAGGCGGCAAAGCCTGTTGCGAAGAAACCAGTGCCTGTACCGAAGAAGGCGGCTGCAAAGCCCCAGGCCAAGGCGGCCGCGACCGAAAAGGCCGCACCTGCCAAAGCTGCACCCGCCAAGCCCGCCAAGGCGAGCGCACCGGCGCCGGCTCCCGCATCCGTGAAGGCGCCCGCAGCGGCGCCGGCACGGACCACGAAACCCTCGGCGCGGCTCGCGCAGCTCACGGTGCCCTCGATGGCGCAGACCGTGACGGCATCGACCGCGCCGAAAGCAAGCTATACCCCTACGATGTCCCATGAGTTGAAGCCGCCGCCGCTGGTGCCGGTCAAGAAAGATCCGAAGCTCGCGAACAACTGGAAGACCAAGGCCGGCAAGGACCTCTCCGACGAGGAGGTGCTCGCCATGCCGGATTCGGAGTACATGAACGACAAGCAGATGGAGTTCTTCCGCGCGAAGCTCCAGATGCTGAAGGAAGACATCCTGAACAGCGCGGGCGAGACGACCGAGCACCTGCGCGAAGACACGGTGATCGTGCCCGACCCTGCCGACCGCGCCACCATCGAGGAAGAACACGCGCTGGAGCTGCGCACCCGCGACCGCGAGCGCAAGCTGCTGAAAAAGATCGAGCAGTCCATCGGGCGCATCGACGCGGGCGATTACGGCTACTGCGACGAAACGGGCGAGCCGATCGGCGTGGGCCGCCTGCTTGCGCGCCCGACGGCGACGCTTTCGCTCGAAGCGCAGCAAAGGCGAGAATTGAAGCAGAAGATGTTCGGGGACTGAAGCCCGAATCCCCTTTCCCCGTCCGCAGTACCTACCAGCCGCACTACCCACGCCAATGGCCACGAAAGACGAAGGATCCGGCCTGCTGTCGAAGGTGGTGAAGTTCGTCAAGAACCCGACGACGAACTGGGCGGACCTCGACCAGCCCGAGAGCGATCGCGAGAGCTCCTACAGCAAGCAGATGCTGAAGGAGATGATCGAGCGCAAGCGGCGCAACGACTTCGTGCGCAAGCGCGAATTCGACATGCTGCGCAAGATGCGCCGCTCCGAGGTGATGGCCGGCCAGGATCCGGCGGCGCGGCCGTCGTTCTTCCAGAGCTCGATGCCGTCCAAACCCGACGATCGCGCGACCACGCTCAAGAAGATCGACGAGATCGAGGCGCAGATGTCCATGCAGTGGTGGAAGACCAAGCATGGCGACTCGAGCCGCCTGAACACGACGGGCAGTTTCCAGGTGTCCGCGCATGTGCCGCCCGACGCAGCAGGTCGGCCACTTGCGCCGCCGCCCGGCCACAGCAACGCGTACACGAAGACCGAGCCGCAATCGCTCAACCCGGCGGGAAACGCAAACGACAAGACGCAACCGACCGAATTGAGGTCGATGCTCGATTCGGTGATGCCGATGGTGCAGGCGCCCTCCGCACCCCCGCCGCAGTCGCGCGCGCCGCAGCAAGAGGCAGGACCCATCGACTACACACCGCCGCCCGTGCAGAAAACGCCGGCCATGCCGACGCGGGCCTCGGTGTTCTCGCCGTCGTCGGGCCAATCGGCTGCGGGAACCGGGCCCGATGCGACGGGGCCCTCCAGCCAGTTCTCCGCTTCGAAGCTGTTCGCCATCGACGTCGACGAATTCGCGCACGATCCCGAACTCGAAGAAGCGTCGATCCGTTTTGCCAATGGCGATGATGCAGGCGCCGAAGCCGGCCTGATGGAAGTGCTGTCGCCAACAGGGCCGCGTGTGGACCACGACGAGACGTGGCTCACACTGTTCGACCTCTACCGCGCCACCGGCCAGCAGGACCGATTCGAAACTGCCGCCATCGATTTCGCGGGACGCTTCGGCCGTTCGGCGCCGCAATGGTTTTCCATCCCGGAAGCCGTGGGGCGCATGAGCGCGCCCGCGGCAGCGCCTGGCGTGGGCACTCAGGCCGCGGCGAACTGGACCTGTCCCGCGACGCTCGGCACGCAGACCATCGCTGCGATGAACGCTGCGCTCGCGAAAGCGCAAGCGCCCTGGAAGCTGTCGTGGGCCAAGCTCAACGCGATCGACGTCGGTGCCATCGAGCCGCTCACCAAACAGTTCACGCAATGGGCCGCGCAGCCCGTGCAGCTTCGCTTTATCGCGGCCGACAACCTGGAGAAGGTGCTCAAGGATGCGACGCCTTCCGGCGACAAGGGCGTGAACCCGGCGTGGTGGAAGCTGCGCATGGAAGTGCTGCGCGTCATGCACCGTCCCGACGAGTTCGAGCTCGTCGCACTGGATTACTGCGTCACCTATGAGGTGTCGCCGCCTTCGTGGGAAAGCGCGCGCTGCGAGTTCAAACCGTTGCAGGCGGACGGCAGCTACGTCGCGGGCCACACCATCATCGGCGAGGCTTTCCGCGATTCGCTCTCGTCGGGCCTGAGCATGGGTTATGGCGATACCACTGCCGTGGGCATGAACTCGCAGATGTCCAACATCTCCACGGTGGAGCTTGCCGGGCAGATCCTGGGCGATGCCACTGAAGCGCTGGACATGCTCGAGTCCAAGACGCTCGGCGCCGACATCATCGTGATTTCGTGCACCCGCCTCATCCGCATCGATTTCTCGGCGGCAGGCTCGCTGCTCAACTGGGTGACTTCCCGGCAGTCCGAGGGCAGGCAGGTACAGTTCGTCGAGGTCCACCGCCTGGTCGCCGCATTCTTCAACGTGATCGGCATCAGCGAGCACGCCCGCGTGATCGCGCGAGCGGACTGATACGCTTTTACGCGCTTGCATTCGTGCGGCGCGCCCCCAATTCGCTTCGATGGAACAATTTCACGGAACGACCATCGTCAGCGTGCGGCGCAAGACGCCCGACGGCCGCTGGCAGGTGGCAATCGGCGGCGACGGCCAGGTCACACTCGGCAACGTCGTCGTCAAAGGCACCGCACGCAAGGTGCGCAAGCTCTACCACGACAAGGTGCTCGCAGGTTTCGCGGGCGCGACGGCCGACGCCTTCACTTTGTTCGAGCGATTCGAATCCAAGCTCGAGAAGCACCAGGGTCATCTTGTGCGCTCAGCCATCGAGTTGACGAAAGACTGGCGCACCGACCGCGTCCTGCGCCGTCTCGAAGCAATGCTCGCTGTCGCCGACGCGGAAGCATCGCTCATCATCACGGGCAACGGTGACGTGCTCGAACCCGAATACGGAATCATCGCGATCGGCTCCGGCGGCCCGTATGCGCAAGCTGCTGCGAAGGCCTTGCTCGACAACACCGAGTTGCCCGCAGACCGGATCGTGAAGAAGTCGCTCGAAATCGCCGGCGAGCTTTGCATCTACACGAACATGAACCACACGTTAGAGACCTTGGGGTAAGCATGTCGTCCATGACCCCCCAGGAAATCGTCTCCGAACTGGATCGGCACATCGTCGGCCAGCACGAAGCCAAGCGCGCGGTTGCCATCGCGCTGCGCAACCGCTGGAGAAGGCAGCAGGTCGACGAGAAGCTGCGCGCCGAGATCACGCCGAAGAACATCCTCATGATCGGCCCGACGGGTGTCGGCAAGACAGAGATCGCGCGCCGCCTCGCGCGCCTGGCCGACGCGCCGTTCATCAAGGTCGAGGCGACGAAGTTCACCGAAGTCGGCTACGTCGGCAAAGACGTCGATTCGATCGTGCGCGATCTCGTCGAGATGGCCGTGAAGCAGACGCGCATCGCCGAAATGCGCAAGGTGCGCGCGCGGGCCGAGGATGCCGCGGAAGATCGCATCCTCGACGTGCTCGTGCCACCGCCGCGTTTCGGCGAATCAAGCTCCGAAGGCACGGCGCGGCAAGGCTTTCGCAAGAAATTGCGCGAAGGCATGCTGAACGACACCGAAATCGAGATCGATGTCGCCGAGCAGCGCCAGCAGTTCGAAATCCTCGGGCCTGCAGGCATGGAGGACATGGCGGAGCAGCTTCGCGGCATGTTCTCGCAGTTCGGCAATGCGAAGCGTGCGCGGCGCAAACTCAAGATCGGCGAGGCGATGAAGCTTCTCGTCGAAGAGGAAGCCGCCAAGCTCGTGAACGAAGACGAGATCCGCGCGCAGGCGATCCAGAACGCGGAGCAGAACGGCATCGTCTTCATCGACGAGATCGACAAAGTCACGTCGCGATCCGAAACGAGCGGCGCCGACGTGTCGCGCCAGGGCGTGCAACGTGACCTGCTTCCGCTCGTGGAAGGCACGACCGTGTCGACGAAGTACGGCCCGATCCGGACGGACCACATCCTTTTCATCGCAAGCGGCGCGTTCCACTTGAGCAAGCCGAGCGACCTCATTCCCGAACTGCAAGGTCGTTTGCCGATTCGCGTGGAGTTGAAGTCGCTATCGGTCGAAGACTTCGAAGCGATCCTCACGCAAACCCATGCGTCGCTCGTGAAGCAGTATCAAGCGTTGCTCCAAACGGAAGGCATCACGCTCGAATTCAAACCCGATGCGATCACGCGCATCGCGGCCATCGCCTACGACGTGAACGAACGCACCGAGAACATCGGCGCGCGCCGGCTCGCGACAGTGATGGAGCGGCTGCTCGAAGAAGTGAGCTTCGACGCGACACGCCTCGTCGACAAAGACGTGGCCATCGATGCTGCGTATGTCGATGCGCGCCTGAAGGACCTGAGTCGCAACGAGGACCTGTCCCGCTACATTCTTTAACGACCTGCTCTCCTGCTGAGGTTTCACATGCAGTGCCTCAGCTAAGTGCTTCATCCAGAACGGTTTTTTGCGCCCGATCGGCGTCAAAGTCCGCTCTAAGTCCTTGATTTCATTGCAAAAATCCGGCTTGGACCGGCTTGCGTTGCTGTGTTTTCCTGCTACAGTGCAAAAAAGTGCAATGAAGTGGGAAAAGGTGCCTTGGGGCGCCTTTTGCGGCTTCGGCAAAGGTAGCAAGGACTTACCAAGGTGTTCCAAGGCGCTTCGTCAGTGACTCTCGATGCCAAGGGGCGGCTTTCCGTCCCGACGCGTCATCGCGAGGTACTGTCCGCCACCGCCGGCAACCAGATCACCATCACCAAGCATCCGCACGGCTGCCTCATGATCTTCCCGCGGCCGGAATGGGAAAAATTCCGCGACCGTATCGCGGCGTTACCGATGGACGCGCAGTGGTGGAAGAGAATATTCCTCGGCAACGCGATGGACGCGGAGCTCGACGGCACGGGACGCGTGCTGATCTCTCCCGAACTTCGAGCTGCGGCGGGCATCGAGAAGGAAACCATGCTGCTGGGCATGGGCACCTACTTCGAGCTCTGGGACAAATCGAAGTACGAGGCCGAGGAAGCACAGGCGTTGAAGGGTGCGATGCCCGACGTCTTCAAGGAATTCTCTTTCTGAGCGCAAGCGGTGGACGCATGGAATCACACCACCGTCTTGTTGAACGAAGCAGTTGCCGCTCTTTCGGCCGACTCATTCACCAAGCCGGGACAAACCTATGTCGACGCGACGTTCGGCCGCGGCGGGCACTCGCGCGCGATCCTCTCGCGCCTGGACGAGAGCTCGCGCCTGATCGCTTTCGACAAGGACCCGGAGGCGATCGCCGCGGGCAATGCGATAGCGGACGATCGTTTCGAGATCCGCCACGCGAGCTTCACGGCGGTCTCGCAGCTCGAAGGCTCGAGCGTCGCCGGCATCCTGATGGACCTGGGCGTGAGTTCGCCGCAGATCGACAACCCCGCTCGGGGTTTTTCTTTTCGTTCCGAAGGTCCGCTGGACATGCGCATGGATACCACGCGCGGCACCAGTGCGGCCGACTGGCTGGCAACGGCGGAAGCAACCCACATCGCGGAGGTGATACGTGATTTTGGCGAAGAACGGTTTGCTGTTCCGATTGCAAAGGCGATTGTTTCTCGCCGACAGGAACGGGGCCCAATTCGCGGGACACGCGAACTGGCCGAGCTCGTGGCTCGCACGGTCAAGACCCGCGAGCCGGGCCAGGACCCTGCGACGCGCACATTTCAGGCTCTTCGGATTTTCGTCAACGCCGAGCTTGAAGAGCTCAGGCAGGCGCTAGAGGCAACGCTGGATGTACTGCAACCGCAAGGACGTCTCGTGGTGATCAGCTTCCATTCGCTGGAAGACCGCATCGTCAAGCAGTTCGTCGCGCGCCATTCGCGCGAGGTGGTGGACAGGCGCGCCCTGTTCGCGAAGCCGCAGCCGATGAAGCTCGAGGCGGTGGCGCGCGTGCGTCCGCTCGCAGAGGAAGTGCAGGCGAATCCGCGCGCACGAAGCGCAATCATGCGGGTGGCGCAGAGGACGCAGGCATGACCCGCCTGAACCTCGTCCTGCTCGCAGCCGTGCTCATGAGCGCGCTCTTCCTCGTGCGCACGCAGTACGAATCGCGGCGCCTGTATGGCGAGCTCGACAAGGCCGAAAGCGATGCGAGGCGCCTCGTGGTCGACCACGAGAAGCTCGAGTTCGAAAAGCGCGCGCAGGCGACATCGCTGCGCGTGGAAAAGCTCGCGCAAGAGCAACTGCACATGCGCACCGCGACGCCGGCGATCACGCAGTACGTGCGCGCCAAGGACGCTGGAGGCACCCAATGAGCGGGCGCAGCGTCATCTACACATCGAGCCCGCTGCTCGCGAGCAGGACGCCCGTGTGGCGCAGCAAGTTCATCGTCGGCGTGCTCGCGGTGAGCTTCCTCGCTCTCGTCGGCCGCGCGGCGTGGATCCAGGTGATCGGCAACGAGTTCTTCCAGAAGCAGGGCGAGGTGCGTTACCAGCGCACGCTCGAATTGCCGGCAAACCGCGGCCGCATCCTCGATCGCAACGGCCTGCTGCTTGCGATCAGCGTGCCCGCGCCCAGCATCTGGGCGGCGCCCGACGACATCGACCGCGACAAGTCCAAGCTTGCGAATCTTGCGAAGCTGCTCGGCATGCGGCCCGCGGAGCTGGACAAGAAATTGCAGAACGAGGACAAGACCTTTGTTTGGCTCAAGCGCCAGGTCGACGATTCGGTGGCGCAGCAGGTTGCGCAGCTGAACATCCGCGGCGTGTTCCAGCGCAGGGAATACAAGCGCGAGTACCCCGAAGGCGAAGCGGCCGCGCATGTGGTGGGCTTTACCAACGTCGAAGACCACGGCCAGGAAGGCATGGAGCTCGCCTTCGACAAGGACCTCGCGGGCAAGGCCGGATCGCGCCACGTGATCAAGGACCGGCTCGGCCACGTTGTCGAAGACGTCGGCGAGCAGGTGCCGCCGGTCGAAGGCCGAGACCTGCAGCTTTCCATCGACAGCAAGATCCAGTTCTTCGCGTACCAGAAGCTGCGCGATGCCGTCGTCGAGAACAAAGCGAAGGCCGGCAGCATCGTGGTGCTCGACGGCGTGACGGGCGAAGTGCTCGCGCTCGCGAATTACCCGAGTTATTCGCCCGACAAGCGCCAGAACCTCTCGGGCGAACAGCTTCGCAATCGCGCACTCACCGATGTGTTCGAGCCCGGCTCGACGATGAAGCCGTTCACCATCGGCCTGGCGCTGGAGAACGGCATCGTCACGCCGCAAACGGTGATCCAGACGGCGCCCGGCTACGTGACGATGGGCGGCATGAAGATTTCCGATTCGCATCCGCACGGCGCTCTCACGGTGCAGCAGGTCATCCAGAAATCCAGCAACGTCGGCACGCTGAAGATCGCGTTGCAGATGCAGCCGCGCCAGATGTGGGACCTGTTCACGCAAGTGGGCTTCGGACAGAAGCCGCAGATCACTTTCCCCGGTGCGGTGACAGGACGTTTGCGCGCCTACAAAACATGGAAGCCTGTGGAGCAGGCGACGATGTCGTACGGCTACGGCCTCTCCGCATCGCTGTTCCAGATGGCGCGCAGCTACACGGTGTGGGCGCACGACGGGCAGATCATTCCCGCGACGCTGCTCAAGAGCACGGAGCCCGCAATGGGTGTGCAGGTCTTCTCCGAAAAGACGGTCGACGAAGTTCGCACGATGCTGCAGATGGCCGCAGGCCCCGGCGGCACCGGCCCGAAAGCGCAGACGGTGGGCTATTCCGTCGGGGGCAAATCCGGCACGGCGTACAAGCAGGAGGGCAAGGGCTACTCGACGCACAAGTACCGTTCGTGGTTCGTCGGCATCGCGCCGATCGAGAAGCCGCGCATCATCGTCGCGGTGATGGTCGACGAGCCCACGGCCGGCAAGTATTTCGGCGGCGACGTGGCGGCGCCCGTGTTCAGTGCGACGGTGCAGCAGACGCTGCGCATGCTCGGCGTGCAGCCCGACATGAACGTGAAGCCGCAGGTCGTCGTGAACGCGGAGGAGGAGTCGTTCTGATGCTCCAGATCGCCTCCGCCCACGAAGCTGCGCAGTGGCTGCGTTCGCGCGTTACCGGTCAACTGTCGTGCGACAGCCGGCAGGTCGGCGCGGGCGATGGCTTCATCGCCTGGCCCGGTGCGGCGACGGACGGTCGCCAGTACGTCGCGTCGGCGCTCGCGCAAGGAGCGGCTGCGTGCCTCGTCGAGCGCGAAGGCGTCGAAGCTTTCGGATTCGAATCGGACAAGGTCGCGTCCTTCGCGCAACTCAAACCCGCGACGGGGCCAATCGCGGCGGCGTACTACGGGCATCCCTCCGACAAGCTCGACGTGCTCGCCGTCACCGGCACGAACGGCAAGACGTCCACGGCCTGGTGGCTGTCGCAGGCACTGTCGAACGCCGGTGTCGCGTGCGGCGTCGTCGGCACGCTGGGCATCGGACGTCCGCCGAAGGTCGATTTCGTCGGCTTGACGACCCCCGACCCGGTGCTGCTCCAACGCCAGTTTCGCAACTTCATCGAGCAAGGCGTGAAGGCCTGTGCGATCGAGGCGTCGTCGGTCGGCATCGTCGAGCGGCGGCTGGACGGCACTCGCATCCGCGTCGCTCTCTTCACGAATTTCACGCAGGACCACCTGGACTACCACCACACGATGGAAGATTACTGGGACGCCAAGGCCGAGCTCTTCCGCTGGCCGGGTCTCAAGGCGGCGGTGGTCAATGTCGACGACGACAAGGGGCGCGCGTTGGTGCAGTCGCTCGACACGACGCAGCTGGACGTGTGGACGGTGTCGTGCCACGAGCCCGCGCGCGTTACCGCAAAGGACATCGGTTACGGCGAGCAGGGCCTGCGCTTCGATGTGTGCGAGGGCGAACAGCGCGTGCCGCTTTCCACCAGCGTGATCGGCCAATACAACGTGTCGAACCTGCTGGGCGTGATCGCCGCGATGCGAGCGATGGGCATTGCGCTGGACGACGCGGTGCGCGCATGCGGCGCACTGCTGCCGGTACCCGGTCGCATGGAACGCATCGTCATGGCGGGTCAGCCTCTCGTGGCGGTCGATTACGCGCACACGCCCGACGCGCTCGACAAGGCACTCACCGCATTGCGCCCGCTTTCCCGGCAACGCGGCGGCGAGCTGTGGTGCGTGTTCGGCTGCGGCGGCGACCGCGATGCGACAAAGCGCCCGCTGATGGCGGCGGTGGTCGAAAAAGATGCGGACCACGTGGTGGTCACAAGCGACAACCCACGCAGCGAAAAGCCGGAGAGCATCATCAGCCAGGTGCTGCTGGGCCTGTCGCACGCGAAGTGCGTGCAGGTGCAGGCGGACCGCGCGCGGGCCATCGCCGAGACCATTTCTGCCGCGGGTGACAACGACGTCATCCTCATCGCCGGCAAGGGCCACGAGGACTATCAGGAGATCGCGGGCGTGAAGCACGCGTTCTCCGACCAGGACCATGCGCGCCGCGCGCTCGAAGCGAGGGCTGCGGCATGAGCACCATGATGACCCTTGCACAAGCGGCGGCGTGGATCGCGGGTGCGCATCTCGTCGGCGACGGCAACGTCGAGGTCTCCCGCGTCAATAGCGATACGCGCACGCTGCAGGCGGGCGATCTCTTCGTCGCGCTCAAAGGCGAGCGGTTCGACGCGAACGATTTCCTCGCCGATGCAAGAGCAAAGGGCGCAGTCGCGGCGATCGCCCATCGCGGCCGTCTGCCGCAAGGCATGCCCGGCATCGAAGTCGACGACACCAGGCTTTCGCTCGGCCAACTGGCTGCAGGCTGGCGCTCCCAATTCAATCTTCCGCTTGTTGCGGTCACGGGCAGCAACGGCAAGACGACGGTGACGCAGATGATCGCGTCGATCCTGCGTGCATGGCAGCCGCAGGCAACGCTTGCGACCGAGGGCAACCTGAACAACGACATCGGCCTGCCGCTCACCTTGCTGCGCCTGCGCCGCGAGCACAAGGTCGGCGTCATCGAGCTCGGCATGAATCATCCGGGCGAGATCGCCTACCTCGCCAACATTGCGAAGCCCACCGTCGCGCTCGTGAACAACGCGCAGCGCGAGCACCAGGAATTCATGGCGACCGTCGAAGCGGTCGCGCGCGAGAACGGCTCGGTGATCTCTGCGCTGGGCAACACCGGTGTCGCTGTGTTCCCCGCTGGCGAGGAGTTCACGCCGCTGTGGAAAGAGCTCGCGGGGCAGCGGCCCTCAATGACTTTCGGCTCCGAAGATTCGGGGGCCGACATCGGTTTGGCCGGGACTGAATGGCAAGACGGGCACTGGAACGTGCGGGTGGCAACGCCCGCCGGACCGGTGGCATACCGACTCCATATCGCCGGCCGCCACAACGTGCGCAATTCGCAGGCCGCGGTGGCTTGCGCGCTCGCGGCGGGTGTGCCGCTTGCGGCCATCGCGCAAGGGCTCGAGTCGTTCGAGCCCGTGAAGGGCCGCTCGCGAGTTGCCGCCATTTCCGTCGACGGCCGCAGGGTCACGCTCGTGGACGACACCTACAACGCGAACCCGGATTCGGTGCGCGCAGCTGTCGATGTACTCGCGGAACTGCCCGCGCCACGCCTCGCGGTGCTCGGCGACATGGGCGAGGTCGGCACGCAAGGCCCGCAGTTCCACGGCGAGATCGGCGATTACGTGCGCACGCGCGGCATCGACAAGCTCTTCACGCTCGGCGATCAATCGGCCGCGATGAAGGGACGTCACTTCGCGGACATCGCTTCGCTCAACGCCGCGGTGATCGGCGAATTGAAAAGTGCAGCGAGCGTGCTCGTGAAGGGATCGAGATTCATGAAGATGGAGAGGGTCGTGCAGGCGATCCAGGGGCAGGGGGAATCGCATGCTGCTTAGCCTCGCAATCTGGCTGCAATCGCTCGGGCCCGAGTTCGGGTTCCTGCGGGTGTTCCAGTACATCACGTTCCGCGCGGTGATGGCCGCGATGACGGCGCTGCTCATCGGCCTCATGGCCGGTCCTTCGGTGATCCGCCACCTCGCGGCGCTGAAGATCGGGCAGCCCGTGCGCGGCTACGGCATGGAGACGCACTTGGTGAAGAGCGGCACGCCCACGATGGGCGGCGTGCTGATCCTCATCTCGATTGCCGTGTCGACGCTGCTGTGGTTCGACTGGACGAATCGCTTCGTATGGATCGTGCTCGCGGTCACGATCGGCTTCGGCGCCATCGGCTGGGTTGACGACTGGCGCAAGGTCGTGCGCAAGGACCCGGAGGGCATGCGCTCGCGCGAAAAGTATTTCTGGCAATCGGTGATCGGCCTCATCGCGGCGTTGTACCTCGTGTTCAGCATCTCCGAAAGCTCGAACTGGCGCGTGCTGCAGCTTTTCTACAGCTGGGTCGCGTCGGGCTTCGATGTGAATCTGCCGCCGAAGGCCGACTTGCTCGTGCCTTTCTTCAAGCAGATCAGCTATCCGCTGGGGGTGTTCGGCTTCGTGATCCTGACGTACGTCGTGATCGTCGGCTCGAGCAACGCTGTGAACCTCACCGATGGGCTCGATGGTCTGGCGATCATGCCGGTGGTCATGGTCGGCTCCGCGCTCGGCGTGTTCGCGTACGTGACGGGCAGCGCGGTGTATTCGAAATACCTGTTCTTCCCGCACATTCCCGGATCGGGCGAGCTGCTGATCTTCTGCGCGGCGACTGCAGGTGCAGGCCTGGCGTTTCTCTGGTTCAACGCGTA
>DATJJL010000150.1:0-4982 GCA_035492155.1 Ramlibacter sp.
ATGCAGCGCTTTCACCATTCGCTTGAAGTCGTTGACATCGCCGCCCATGCAGTAGCGCGGCTCCGGTGCGAAAAAGCCGATGCTGTTGTAGCCCCAGTAGTTCGCCAGGCCCATGTCGACGAGGCGGCGCTCGTCGTTGAAAGCGTGCACGGGCAGAAGCTCGATGGTGGTGATGCCCAGCCGTTTGAAGTGGGCGATGGCGGTCTCCGACGCGATGCCCGAAAAAGTGCCGCGCTGCTCTTGCGGCAGCTCTCGCATTTGCATGGTGAAGCCGCGCACATGCGTTTCGTAGATCACCGTGTCTTCGGGCGCGATGCCAGGCGGTGCGTCGCTGCCCCAGTCGAAGGCAGGGTCGACGACGACACTCTTCGCCGCGATCGGGCTGTTGTTCACCGTGTCGATCTTCAGGTCGCGCTCGGTGCTGCCGAGCTTGTACGCGTATTGCCAAGGCGCGCCGTGCAAAGGCCTGTCGATCGCGCGTGCATACGGATCGAGCAGCAGCTTGTTCGGGTTGCAGCGCAGGCCCGCCTCGGGCTCATACCTGCCGTGCACGCGCCAGCCGTACTTCGCACCGGCCTGCACGCCGGGCACGAAGCCGTGCCACACATCGTCGCTGCGGCACGACAAGGGAATGCGCTCGATCTCGCGGGCTCCGCTCGCGTCGAAGAGGCACAGCTCGACCTGGTCGGCGACGCTGGAGTAGATCGCGAAATTGACGCCGCCCTTTTCAAGCGTTGCGCCGAGCGGCCACGGATGGCCGCGCTCGCAACGGTGCGGCGTCGCAGCGTCGGCGGAAGTCTTGCGGCGGGCGGGGTGATGCTTGGTGACGGCGCGCGCCGTCATGCAATCGCCTCCACTCGAGGGGTCGGCGTTTCTTCGGCGCGCGGCGCACTCATCGGCACCGATGCGCGACCGCGCTGCGGGAAGTAGCCCGCGGGTACGACGACGATGCCGCTTTGCGTGACATGGAAGCGGCGGCGATCCTCGCCCGCGTCGAAGCCGATGCGCGCGCCCGCAGGCACGTCGTTGTCCTGGTCGATGATCGCCCGGCGAACCTGCGCGCCGTGGCCGATACGCGATCTTTCCATGATGATGCAGTGCTCCAGCCGGGCCGCGCGCTCCACCGTGACCGAACGCCTGAGCATCGCGTGGTCGAGCATCGCGCCGTCCACGATGCTACCGCTGCCGACGACGGAGCGGTTGATGATGCCGTTTTCGATCTGCGCCGACTCGGCTTGATCGTGACTCGAATAGATCGGCCACTGGCGATTGGTGATGCGAAAGCGCGGATGCGCGCCCAGGGTGTCGAAGTGCGCGTCGAAATACGCATCTATCGTTCCGACGTCGCGCCAGTAGCCATGCTCTTCGTAAGGTGCCACGCCGGGGATGGTGTTCTTGTCGAAGTCGTAGGCCATCAGCTTGTGCGACTTCACCATGTCCGGGAGGATGTGCTTGCCGAAATCGCTGGTGTGCAGCTCGTGCATCTTGTGCAATTGCTCGAGCAGAACATCGGCGTTGAAGATGTAGTTGCCCATCGAGGCCAGCGCGTGCGTCGTGCTGCCGGGCATCGGGCGTGCGCTGCGCGGCTTTTCCCAGAATTCGGCGATGCGGTGGTTGTCGCCGGTGTCGACGATGCCGAACTCCGAAGATTGCTGCAAGGGAACAGGCAGCGTTGCGACGGTGGCATGCGCGCCGCTCGTCACGTGAAAGTCGATCATCTGCCGAACGTCCATGCGATAGATATGGTCCGCGCCGAACACGGCGACGATGTCGGGGCGGAAGCTCTCGATCAGATAGATGTTCTGGTACACCGCGTCGGCCGTGCCCTGGAACCACTCGCGGCCATTGCGCATCTGCGGCGGCACCACCGTGATGAACTGCTGCGGCATGAAGCGCGCCATCGTCCAGGTGTGCCGCACGTGTTCGATGAGCGACTGCGATTTGTATTGCACGAGCAGGTAGACCGAATAGATCTCCGAATTCACGAGGTTCGACAGCACGAAATCGACGATGCGGTGTTTGCCATTGAAGGGAACGGCCGGTTTGCAGCGGTTGGTCGTGAGCGGGTGCAGGCGCGAGCCTTCACCGCCGGCCATGACGAAAGCCAGGACGTTTCTAGTGGCGGACATGGGTAGCTCCGGGTTCGTCGGTGAAAAGGACCATCGCCAGCGGCGGGAGTGTGAATTCCAGCGTCGCGCTCTGGCCATGGAGCGGTGTGTTGGTCGCGTGTGCGCGGCCGAGGTTGCCGACGCCGCTGCCGCCATAAGCCGCGGCATCGCTGTTGAGGACTTCGAACCACGCGCCCGCGTGCGGCACGCCCACGCGCAAGCCGTAGCGCGGCTGCGGCGTCATGTTCACCACCGCGATCGCAAGCGGCTGGCCGGGCTCGCCACGGCGCACGTACGCGAGGATCGTCGAGTCGTGGTGCTCCAGTGGCAGCCAGTCGAAGCCGACGGGATCGAAGTCGTGCACATGCAGCGCAGGGATGCGGCGGTAGGCGGCGTTCAAGTCCGCCACCCAGCGCGCGACACCCGCGTGATAGGGCCGTGCCCACAAGTGCCAGTCGAGCGTGCGCTCGTGATGCCACTCGCCCGGCTGCGCAAATTCGCTGCCCATGAAAAGCAGCTTCTTGCCCGGGTGCGTCCACATGTAGCCGTACAGTTTGCGCAAGCCCGCGAAGCGCTGCAAGTCGTCGCCCGGCTGGCGCGAGAGCAGGCTTCCCTTGCCGTGCACGACTTCGTCATGCGACAGCGGCAACACATAGTTTTCGGAGAAGGCGTAGACGGATGAAAAGCGGATGTCGTCGCCATGCCAGCGGCGAAAGAAATGCGGGCGCGACACGTAGCGCAGCGTGTCGTTCATCCAGCCCATGTTCCACTTCATGCCGAAGCCGAGCCCGCCGAAGTGCACGGGCCGAGAGACACCGGCCCACGCGGTGGACTCCTCCGCGATCATCTGGATGTCGGGGAAGTGCGCGTACACGGCGGCATTGAGATCCTGCAGGAAGCGCACGGCTTCGAGGTTCTGGTTGCCTCCGTGCTGGTTCGGCACCCACTCGCCGGGGCCGCGTGCGAAATCGAGATAAAGCATCGACGCCACCGCGTCGACACGCAGTCCATCGAAGTGATACTTTTCGAGCCAGAAGAGGGCGTTGCTGATGAGAAAGTCGCGCACCTCGTAGCGGCCGTAATTGAAGATGAGGCTGTTCCACTGCGGATGAAAGCCCTGCCGCGGGTCGTCGTGTTCGTAAAGCGCCGTACCGTCGAAGCGCGCGAGGGCGTGCGGGTCCGAAGGGAAATGCGAGCCCACCCAATCGAAGATCACGCCGATGCCCGCCTGGTGCAGCGTGTCGACGAGCACCATCAAATCCTGCGGCGTTCCGTAGCGCGCGGTGGGAGCGAAGTAGCCCGTTGTCTGATAACCCCATGAGCCGTAGAACGGATGTTCCGAGACAGGAAGCAGTTCGACGTGCGTGAAGCCGAGGTTGTGGCAGTGCGTCGCAAGGCGCCTGGCGATATCGCGGTAATTCAGGAAGCGCCCGTCCTCCTCGCGTTGCCAGGAGCCGAGGTGAACTTCGTAAATCGAGATCGGCGCGCGATGCGACTGCACGTTGCCGCGACTTGCCATCCACTCGCGATCGCCCCAGTTGTGCGAGAGCTCCCAGATCTGCGATGCAGTGCCCGGCGGATGCTCTGCGCGAAAAGCGTACGGATCAGCCTTGTCGTACCAGTGGCCCTGCGCGTCCTGGATGCGGTATTTGTAGAAGTCGCCGCAACGCGCGTTTTCGAAGAAGCCCATCCAGCGGCCGGTGCCGTCGTCGATGCGATGCAGCGGCTGGCACTGCCAGTGGTTGAACGTGCCGATCACGCCGACGAATCGCGCGTTGGGCGCCCACACCGCGAAGTGCGTGCCGCGATCGATCGCATGCGCGCCCATCACTTCGAATTGCCGATGGTGATGAGCACCGCCCCACGCTCCCGATGAGCCGGTGGTCCTGGTGCTTGTTTCTGTGTTCATCCGCCTTGCGTCCCGAGGGAACGAATTCTGTGTGGCGGCCAAGCACGGCCTTGAAGGAACGCGTGATGATGCGGCGTAGTCCGTCGCCTACACCCCGAAAGTGCACGCGCCGACGCGTGCGTCGGACGGCGCTACACGCCCAGAAGCTGCTCGAGCGTGCGCGGTGATGCGCGCAGCTCATCGGATGTGCCCGCGAAAGCGACTTCGCCTTTCACGAGGATCACGTTGCGGTCGGTGACCTGCGTAACGTGTTTCCAGTTCTTGTCGACGATCACGCTGGATATGCCGCTCGCGCGGATGAGCGCGCAGATGCGCCAGATTTCGCGCGCAACAAGCGGGGCCAGTCCTTCGGTCGCTTCGTCGAGGATGAGCACGTCCGGATTGGTCATCAGCGCGCGGCCGATGGTGAGCATCTGCTGTTCGCCGCCCGACAGTTGCTGGCCACCGTGACGAAGGCGCTCGGCAAGCCGAGGGAATGTGTCGAGCACACGCTCGTAAGTCCAGTCGCGTTGTCCGCGCGTGCCGGCACGCGCCGCCATCTTCAGGTTCTCCTCGACAGTGAGGTTGCCGAAAATGCCGCGGCCCTCGGGCACATAAGCAACGCCGAGTTGCGCAATCTCATAGGGTGCGCGGGACGTCATGTCGTGGCCCGCGATGTGAACGATGCCGCTGCGCGGTTTGACAAGGCCAACGATTGTCTTGAGTAACGTGCTCTTGCCCATGCCGTTGCGGCCCATCAACCCGACCGTCTCTCCGCGCGCAACGCTGAAGTCGACGTTGCGCAGGATGTGACTCTGGCCGTAGTAGGTGTGGATCGACTTCGCGTCGATGAGGTTGGCGGTCATGGGTGGACTGCTCCGCGGTCGCCGGGTATTCGAATCCAGGAATGTCCCCCGCGCCGGGAGGGCGCTCCTCCTTTATTTCCTGGATTCGAACACCCGACACCCGCGAAGCCGGGCACGCTC
>DATJJL010000151.1:0-14734 GCA_035492155.1 Ramlibacter sp.
GGTACGTTGGGATGCAAGGCATTCGGCACCGCTGTGGCGAACGCCGTTCAGGCAATGTGACGTCGCGTGGCCAATAAGAAATCGCCCGCCCCTGAGAACGTGAGCCCGCTCGTGCCGGCGACCGCCGCGCGCATCGTGGACATCATCCGGCGCGAGGCGTTTCCGGTCGGACAACGCCTGACGGAGCAACAGCTTTGCGATGCTCTCGCCGTGTCGAGGTCACCGGTGCGCAAGGCATTGCAATATCTCGAGAGCACGGGTGTCGTCAAGTCGGAACTCAACAAAGGTTTCCGCGTCGCGGCCGCGCCGGAAAAGATGGTATCGCTCGCTGTGCCCGAAGCTGCCGATTCTGATGAAGCGCTCTACACGTCGATTGCAGATGACCGGCTGGCGAACACGCTAGCCACGGAGATCGCCGAGACCGAGTTGATGCAGCGGTACGCAGCCACGCGCCTGCAAGTGCAACGCGTGCTCAATCGCATGTCGCGCGACGGGATCGTCGAGCGCAAACCAGGTCGGGGCTGGGCTTTTCAACCTCTTTTCAACACGCCCGAGGCTTACCGCGAGAGTTATCGCTTCCGGATGATCATCGAGCCTGCTGCAATCCTGGAACCTGGCTACCAGGTGGACATGGCGGAACTCGAGAAGTGCTATCGCGAACAGCTCGAGCTGCTATCGGGTGGCATCGAGAAGTGGCCGCGATCGGAACTTTTCTGGCCGGGCGTGCACTTGCACGAGACGATCGTCGCCGGTGCGAACAACCGGCTGATGCTCGACGCTTTGCGCAAGGTGAACCAGCTACGCCGGCTCGTCGAACACCGCAAGAAAGCAAACAAGGCCCAGGTGCGCGAGCAATGCGAGGAGCACTTGATCCTGATCGATCTGCTGCGTCGCGGCGAGCGCGTCGAAGCTTCCCGTTTCCTGCGGGATCACCTCGATGGCGCGCGCAAACGAAAAGCCGGAGGCGACACGGAAGCGAGCACTTCGGCGAAACGCGCCTGAAGAATCGAACGCACGCCACTCACTTGTTGCGGCCGACGCGGGTCCGCGCGCCGGCCCGGCCGATCGCTGCCGCGAACGCTTCAACCAGCGGCGCCGGCTTCTGCGTCGACTGGCGCGTGTACAGGCCGAGCGACGGAAGGGCGACCGGCGGCAAAACGCGCAAGCGGCGCACGTCGCCGCGCGCGAGTTCGTCACGCGCGTGCTCGAAACGCACCGCTCCAAGCAGGAGCGGATCGAGGCGCAGCATGGCACCGACGGTGACCGACGACACCACCTGCACTGCCGGTTCGGGAGGATCCAGGCCTTCATTCAGGAAGGCCGTCATCAGCGCTTGCCGCACGAGCGTGTCCTTCGGCGGTGCCACCCACGCAGAGGCGTGCAGGTCGCGCCAACGCAAGCGTCGCTGGCGCGTCAGCGGGTGCCCGGCAGCGCACAGGACGCACAACTCGTCTTCGAGCAACACCTCCGGCCGCAGCAGCGGCAACAGTTCGCTGGAAAGGAGCTCGGGCGTGATCGCGCCGAACACGCAATCGAGTTCGCCGTCGAGCAACCGCCGCACGAGGTCGCGCACGCGGCCTTCCTGCACTTGCACGCGTGCGCCGGGGACGCGCCGCCGCAGCTGCACGATGGCCCGGGGCACGGCCGCGGTGACCGACAAGGTCCCGAGGCGCAACACGCCGGCGGCACCGGTGCGTAGCGCGTCGACTTCATCCTTGCCGCGCGCGAGTTCGCCGAGCATGACACGCGCGCGATAGATCGCAGCGCGACCCAGTGCGTTCGCTGCAAGGCCTTGCGGGCTGCGCTCGAACAGGCGCGCGCCGAAGCCGCTTTCCACCTCGCCGAGCATCTTGCTCAGCGCGGGCTGGCTGAGGTGCAGCCTCACGGCGGCAGCGCGCATCGTGCCGCTGTCGGCGAGCGCCACCAGGAGTTCGAGATGACGCAGGCGAAGGCGCCGCACGAGATAGTCAGGGCTGGGGTTCATCGTTGGAGGCGATCGCCGGAAGTTATCACGCCATCAGGATTATCGAATTTTCAGGTATCGCGGCTTCTTCTATGGTTGCACCATGTCCATTCGCGCAGAACCCCGACGCCCTGCGGCCCCGCTTGCCGGCGTGCGCGTCCTCGACCTGGGCCAATACATCGCGGGCCCCGGCGCCGCGATGGCGCTGGCCGAACTCGGCGCGAGCGTCACGAAGATCGAGCCGCTCTCGGGAGACCAGGCGCGCCACATCGGCCGCTACGGCGAATCGATGATCCGCGCCTACAACCGCGGCAAGCAGTCCATCGCCCTGGACCTGAAAAGCGAGCGCGGCCGCGAAGTGGCGCTGCGCCTGGTTGCACGCAGCGATGTCGTGATCCAGAACCTGCGCCCGGGCGCCATCGACAAGCTCGGCCTCGGTCCGGCCGAACTTCGCGCGAAGCATCCGCGCCTGATCTATCTTTCGATCAGCGGCTTTCCAAGCGGCAGCCGCTCGCGCGAGCGGCCCGGCTACGACATCGCGGCGCAGGCCGAGAGCGGCCTCATGTCGGTAACGGGCGAGCCCGGCCGCTTGCCGCAGAAGGTGGGCGTGCCTGTCGTCGACGCGGCAGCAGCGCAGCTCGGCGCGCAAGCGGTTGCCGCTGCGCTCTACGGGCGCGAGCGCAGCGGCAACGGCGAGACGCTCGAGGTGTCGCTGCTGGAAACCGCGCTGCACCTGCAGGCTGCAACGTGGTGCGAATACCTGGGCGGCGGGCCGCAGCCCACGCGCATCGGCGACGGCCAGCCGCACAATGCACCGGCGGCGGACGTGATCGCGACGCGCGACGGCCACATCGTGCTGTCCGCATATGCGGAAGACCATTGGCGGCGTTTCTGCCGCGCGATCGGCCGCGAGGAGCTCGCCGATGACCCGCGGTTCGCAAGCAACGCGCAGCGCGTCGCGCACCGCACGCAACTTCGCGAAGTGCTGCGCGAGTGTCTTTCCAATTACACGAGCGACGAGTGCGTGGCCTTGCTGTCACGCAGCCGGATCGTCGTGGGCGCGGTGCGCGGTTATCGCGAGGTGCTGGCGGGCGATGACCTCGCCTCAAGCGGCATCGTGGTCGACGCGCCGCTTCTGGGCGGCGAGAGCTATCGTGCATTGGGGCTTCCCTACCGATGGGGCGATGCGCCCCGCCCCGCCCTCCCGGGTGCCGCGGCCTGCGGCGCAGATGGCGAATCCGTGCTGGCCGCAGCGGGCTTTTCGGAGGCTGAAGTGAAGGCTTTGCGCGACGCCGGTGTCGTCGGGTGAACGAAATCAGATGAATCAGGAAATCTCCTTCGCCGCGCACGCCGTCGTCCAGACCTTGCCGCTTTTCGAGATGATGCGCATGCGAGCTGCCACGACTGCCAGGCGGCATCCTTCGCTGGGCTTCGCGGGCGAGGATGCTGCGTCGCGCCTGCGCTGGGTCAACTTCTTCACGCACACGCACAGGCGTCTCGGGCCGCAGGACCGCGAAGTCGTCAGCCCCAACAACGACACCGTGTACAGCAACGCATGGCTGGATTTATCGGCGGGCCCCGTCGTGATCGACACGCCCGAGATGGGCGATCGCTACTGGACGCTCGGCCTGCTCGACGCGTGGACGAACCCTTTCGCCTACGTCGGACGGCGCACCACCGGAAACCGTGCGCAACGCACTTGGGTCCACGCGCCCGGCTGGGAAGGCGTCGTGCCGGACGACGTGTCGCAAGTGATCGCGGCGCCCGGCATGGACGTGTGGATCATCGGCCGCATCCTCGTCGACGAATCTTCGGGCGACCTCGAGCACGTGCGCAGCCTGCAGATGGGCATCGCGGCGCGCCGCCCCGACGGAAGCGATGCGGCCATGAGCGTCGATACGATGCTCGACGGGCGGGCCGTCGGCGTGCCGCCGGCGGCGCTTTATCGCGAGATCGTCGACGCCGCGCTCGCACGCAACCCGCCCGCTGCGGGCGAAGCGATCTCGTGGCCCGTGCCCGGCGACGCACTCGGCCAGGCGCTGCCGCGTGTGTTCGACGACCTGCGCGGTGACGATCAACCGCGCGCGCTGGGCAACGGCTGGGCGCTGCCGGTTGCCGTGCGCACGCATTGGGGCGACGACGTGCTGACGCGCGCACGCGTGGCCCGCAACCTGATAGGCGCGCTCGGCATCGACGAAGCCATGTATCCCACAGCCGAAGTCGACGACCAAGGCCGGGCCTTGCATGGCGCGCAGGCCTACGAGCTGAAATTCGCGCCCGGCGGCGGACCGCGCGTCGGCGCGTTCTGGTCGCTCACGATGTATCGCCGCAGCGATTGCCTCTTTGTCGCCAACCCGATCGACCGCTACTCGATCGGCGACCGCACGCCCGGCCTCCTTGTTGATGGGGACGAAAGCCTCTCCATCCGCATCCAGCCGGACGACCCCGGCCCGCGATACAACTGGCTGCCATCGCCCGCGGGCGAATCGTTCTACGTCGTGCTGCGCCTGTACCAACCGCATGCGGATCATCTCGAATTCCGATACGACTATCCCCCGCTGCGGCGGATGCCGATCACAAAAGGAGACAAGCCATGAACATCACCCGCCGACATCTGATGGGCGCCGCCGCGGCGGCGCTCACGCTTCCCGCCGCCGCGCAATCGTGGCCCAGCCGGCCGATCCGGCTCATCTCGCCGTACGCACCCGGCGGCCCCAGCGACATCCTCACGCGTTTGCTGGGCGACTACCTGGCTTCGCATCTCGGGCAGGCCGTCGTGGTGGAGAACAAGGCAGGTGCGGGCACGCGCATCGCGAACGAGTACGTCGCGAAAGCTCCGCCCGACGGCTACACCATCCTGCACGCCGCGGCGCCCATCGCGATCGGCGAGGCGCTCTACGCGAACCTGCCGTACGACGTGCACAAGAACTTCGAGCCGATCGTCAACACCGCGATCGCGCCGCTCTTCCTCGTGGTGAACGCGAGCGCGCCCTACAAGACGGTGCAGGAGTTCGTGCGCTGGGGCCGGTCGAATGCGAACGGCTTCACGTTCGGCTCGCCCGGTGTCGGATCGGCTCCTCACTTGACCGCGGAACTGTTCATGCGTGCGGCCAACGCAAAGGGAATCGTCGTGCAATTCAAGGGCGACGCGCCCGCGTACACCGAGCTGCTCGCGGGCCGCATCGACGCAACGCTCACCGCGATTTCCACGGCCATTCCGCACGTCGAAGCGGGCAAGCTGCGGGTGCTGGCCGTCGCCAACGAAGAGCGCACGCCCCTGCATCCGCAAACGCCGACCTTCGTGGAATCGGGCCTGCCCACTGTCGTCGGCTACGGCTGGTACGGTCTCATGGCGCCTGCGGGCACGCCTTCCGCCGTCGTACAGCGCTTGAATGCGACGACGAATGCTGCGATCGCGGATGCCGACGTGCGAAAGAAGACGCAAGCCGCAGGCTTGCAGTTGCGCGGCGGCACGCCGGCCGAGTTCCGCGCCTTCGTCGACAGCGAAGCGAAGAAGTGGGGCCAGGTCGTGAAGGCGGCGAACATCAAAGTCGCGGAGTAAGCCGTGAGGTCCGCACTCATCGCATGCGTCGCGTGCGGCTCGATCCTGCTCGCGGCTTGCGCCAACCGATTGCCGTTCGACTCCGGCGTGCAACGCGAGACCTCGCTGGGCCCGGTCGTCGGCGTTGCCGCGGACGGCACTTACAGCTGGAAGGCAATTCCCTTTGCGGCGCCGCCGATCGGGTCGTTGCGCTGGCGGGCGCCGGCCGACGCAAGCGCGTGGACGCAGCCTCGACGCGCGGATCGCTTCGCGCAGGCGTGTGTGCAGACGGGGCGCCTCTACAGCCCCGGCGCCAACAACCGCTACGACGAAACGATCGGCACGACGCTCGGCCAGACGGTGGGATCGGAAGACTGTCTCTACCTGAACGTCTGGCAGCCCAGCGCGGCTGCGCATGGAGCGCGGCCCGTGATCGTCTTCGTGCACGGGGGCAGCAATATCACCGGCTACACCGCCGACCCCGTGTACGACGGCGCGGCACTGGCCCGCACGGCCGATGCGGTCGTGGTCACGGTGAACTATCGCCTGGGCATCTTCGGCTTCCTCGATGTGCCGGCGCTTCGGACCGGCGATGCGCGCGAGGACTCCGGGAATTACGCGCTGCTGGACATCGTGAAGGCGCTCGAGTTCGTGCAGAAGAACATCTCCGCTTTCGGCGGCGATCCGCACCGCGTCACCCTCATGGGGCAATCGGCCGGTGCGGTGAACGTCTATGCGCTCTTGACCTCGCCGATGCTGGCGTCCCGGCACGATGCGTTGTTCCAGCGCGTGCTGGCGATGAGCGGCGGCCTGTCGACGGCCGCGACGCTCCCGCCCGGTGCGATCGCCGGCGTGCTGCCGCGTTCGGTGTGGGCCACGCGCGGCGACGCGCTCCTCGTGCAATCGTTGGCCCAGGAGAACAGGCTGCCGGGCACGCCCGACGCCGATGCGCAATACCTGCGCTCACGATCCGCCGACTTCCTGCTGGGCATCGTGCGCACTCGTCTCGCGCCTCGCGGCATGGCTGCCTCCAATCCGATTCCGGACGGCACGGTGGTTGCCGTCGACCCGATCGCAGCGATCCGCGCGGGGCGCTACGTGAAGGTGCCGGTCCTCGCCGGTATCACTCGCGACGAGACGAAGCTGTTCCCGCAGCTGCTCGCGATCCGTCCCGCGTTCGGCGGCGTGAGCGGGCGGCTGCTGGGCGACGCGGCGGTGTTCAAGCTCGCCCATCACTACGACGCGAGTGCTGCGCCCGCCACGCGCGTGGAAGACTGGATTCCCGCTGCCTACCTGCCCGTCGACGCTGCGCGCACCGGCTTCGACGCGCGCACGCACGAGTTGAACCGGCTCTGGTTCGAGGCGATCCGCAATGACATGCTCGATGCGCTGCGCTCGCAGCAGGCCGACGTGTGGTGCTACCGCTTCGACTGGGACGAGTTGCCGAAACCATTCGACGTGATCTTCGGTGCGGCACACACGTTCGACCTGCCGTTCATCTTCGGCAACTTCGGCCCGAGCCTTTATTCGCGGATCTCTTTCACGCCGGCCAATCAGCCGGGGCGCCTCGCGCTTTCACACGCGATGATGGAATCGGTCGGCGCGTTTGCGGCACGAGGCGATCCCGACACCTCGGCGCTCGGAACGACGTGGCCGCGCTGGCCACGCTTGCTGGTGTTCGATGCCGACGCGTCGAAGACGAACATCCGCGCGGCGGATCGGTGATCGGGATGCTTGGTCAACCCTCGTAGTTCTCGACGGTTCCGGCATCCCTGACCTGTGCGGTGCCCGGGTCCTGCCCGAACTCACGCTTGGCACGTCGCTGGCGCAACAGGTCCCAGCACTGGTCGAGTTGCTCCCCGACGTGTCGCAGGCGTTCCGCATTTCCCTGGCCGCCGGCGCGCAGCTTGTTTTCCTCATCGACGAGCGCAGAAATATGGTCGAGGATTTTGATGTCGCTCACAGCTCATCCTAAGAGTGGTGTGCAAGTCATGATACGCCGCGCCGCGACACCATCCGCCATCCGAAATAGTTGCTGGTGCTGGTCGATTTCCGCGGGACTGGTTCGTCGTGTAGAAATGAGCACAACCGAACCGACCATGACCCACAACCATCCGACTCGCAACCGCTGGGTAGCCTTTGGCGTGCTGTGCCTGGGCGTCCTGATGATCGTGCTGGACACGACGATCGTGAACGTGGCGCTGCCGTCCATACGCACGGACCTGGGATTCACCGAGACGTCGCTCGTCTGGGTGGTCAACGCCTACATGCTCACCTTCGGCGGCTTCCTGCTGCTGGGCGGGCGCCTGGGTGATCTGTACGGTCATCGCAAGCTCTTCCTCGCCGGCATTGCGATTTTTTCGATCGCTTCGTTGGCGTGCGGCCTGGCGCGCTCGCAGGAGATGCTGGTGGGCGCGCGCGCCGTGCAGGGTTTGGGCGGAGCCGTCGTGTCGGCCGTTGCCTTGTCGCTCGTCATGAACCTGTTCACCGAGCCTGCCGAGCGCGCCAAGGCGATGGGCGTGTACGGGTTTGTGTGCGCGGGCGGCGGCAGCATCGGCGTACTCCTTGGCGGCCTGCTGACCAGCCAGCTCAGCTGGCACTGGATTTTTTTGGTGAACCTTCCGATCGGGGCCGCTGTCGCCGCGCTGGCCATGCGGTTGATTGCACCGGGCGAGGCGAGCGCCGGGAAGCGGCTGGACGCGGCGGGCGCGATCGCCGTCACATCCTCGCTCGTGCTGGCGGTTTATGCCGTCGTGAATGGGAACGACGCCGGCTGGCACTCGGCTCAGACGCTCGGATTGCTCGGCGTCTCGGTGGTGTTGATGGGCGCCTTCATCGCGATCGAGTGGAAGGTGGCCGCGCCGCTGATGCCCTTGCACGTGTTCAGGTCGCGCAATCTTTCGGCTGCCAACGCGATCGGGGTCTTGTGGGCAGCGGCCATGTTCGCCTGGTTTTTCATCTCCGCGCTGTACATGCAGCTCGTGCTGGGCTACACGCCGATGCAAGTCGGCCTGGCCTTCCTGCCCGCCAACGTGATCATGGCCGTCTTCTCCCTGGGTCTTTCAGCCCGGTGCGTGGTGCGCTTCGGCCTGCGCGTGCCGCTCGTAGCCGGCTTGCTGCTGGCAGCTTGCGGCCTGGCCCTGTTCGCGCGTGCACCGGTGCAAGGCGTGTTCCTGGTCGATGTCCTTCCAGGCATGTTGCTGCTCGGCCTGGGTGCGGGCATCGCCTTCAATCCCGTGCTGCTGGCCGCGATGAGCGATGTCGATCCGCGCGACTCGGGGCTGGCATCGGGCATCGTCAACACGTCCTTCATGATGGGCGGAGCGCTGGGCTTGGCGGTGCTTGCCAGCGTGGCGGCCGCGCGAGCCCAGGCGATGGCCGGCCAGCTGGCGCTCGACGCGCCGGCTCTGAACAGCGGGTATCACGCGGCGTTTGCAGCGGGCGCGCTTTTCGCGGTGATGGCGGCGCTCGGCGGCATGCTGCTGGGCCCGGCATCGCGCCGCAGCGAGCCGGCGGCATCGGGGCTCGACGCGTCGTAGGGCAAGCGAACCTGGCGCGAAGCATCGCGGATGCCGCGTACGACTCGCGTCGCATTGCCTTGCGCCTTCACACCTGACCACCACCTGACCAAACAAGAATTGGCAGCAAAGTATTGGTGTCAATGCACTTGCGCGTCGGCCGAATATATCCAATTCTCCGGTGGTAAACCCGAATTCTTGACCATGGTCAAGCCACGCCGTGCGCCGCGAGTCGTACATCAGCGGGCGTGAGCTTTCACACCAACCATCAGGAGATATTCATGAAGAAGCGGTTAGTGGCAATGGCTTGTGCCCTCGCGTGCGGGGCACCGGCGGTTGCCTCGGCGCAGAGCGCCGAAGACATCCAGCGCAAGGTCGACGCGATGCAGCGCCAGATCGAAGACCTCAAGGAGCAGGTGCAGACTCTGGTGAAGCAGCGCCAAGCCGAACAGGCCGCGCCCGCGGCGCCGGTTGCGAACTCCGGCGGCTCGTTCCTCGAGCGCAAACCCGGCAACGGCGTGGTCTTCCTGACCCGGGGCGGCGAGGCGCAGGTGTATGGAAACCTGGACCTTTCCCTCGATACCGCGACGAAGGGAATCTCGGGAATGGTTGCATCGGACGGCAGCACGCCCGCGGGCAACGGCGGGTGGATGGCCGATGTCTCGAGCAACATCTCGTACGTCGGGTTGCGCGGCCACCAGTCGCTGGGCAACTTCCCCGCGCGCTTCGTGTGGCAGCTCGAGACGCAGATCGACGTGTCCTCGAACTCGGGGTCCGCCGAGACCAACAGCAACACGAGCAATACAGTGAAGGGCGCCCTTACCTCGCGCAACAGCTATATCGGCCTTGCTTCGCCCGAATGGGGCGCGATCAAGGTCGGCAAGAGCGACGCGCCGTACAAGAATTCCACCTCGATGATGAATCCCTTCAGCGGGATGTGGGGCGACTACCAGACCATCATGGGCAATTCGGGCGGCGACAACCGCGTCGAATTCGGCACGCGCATGACGCATGCGATCTGGTACGAGTCGCCGAACTGGGGCGGGTTCAGCTTCGCGGCGCTGGTGTCGCCCGGCCAGAACCGCGCCAACGACAGCAGCAACATCCCCTCGGGCGAGGGCGATTGCGCCGGCGGCAACGTCCCGGGCAGCGGCGGCACGCCCGCTGCGTGCAATGACGGCTCGTTCGGGACGGCCTACAGCGCGAGTGGCTCGTATCGCGCCGCCGGTGCGTACGTCACAGCCGCGTACGAAAAGCACAAGAACGTGAACCGCACGAGCGATCTCGGGGTTTACGACGCGAACGACATCGCGGACGAATCCGCGTGGAAGGTCGCAGGCCAGTACCGTTTCGCGCCGACCGGCACCACCGTCAGCGCAATTTACGAACGCCTCACGCGCAAAGTACCGGATTACCTTTCCTACCAGAACGAGCGCTCGCGCAACGGCACGTGGCTCGCGTTGAGCCAGGCCATCGGTCCGCAGGACAGCGTGCACTTCGGCTGGGCCCACGCCGGACGATCGCCGGGCGATCCGGGCACCCACAACAGCGACGGCGGCGCCAATCCCGACAACGCGGCCAACATGTTGACCCTCGCATGGAAGCACCAGGTCGACAAGAACTTCCAGTGGTACGTCGACTACGCGACCACGCGCAATCACAAGGATGCGCACTACGACCTGGGCGCCGGTGGCCGCAGCGTCACCACCGACTGCCACGACGCGGCGAATCCGGACACCTCGGGATTCGATCCGAATGGCGGCGCTCCGCACTGCTGGGCCGGCGGCAAGTTGCAAGGTGCCAGCGTCGGGATGAAGTACACGTTCTGACGCCAGTCAGGTAGCGCTCAGGCGCCGGGCCGCATGCTGGCGAGGCAAGCATGTTGTCAAAACGCCCGGCGCTCCTGTGGGTCTGCATGGTCGCCTGGTTCGCGGGCAGCGCTTGGGTGCGGCCGCTCGCGATGCCCGACGAGGGCCGATACCTGAGCGTCGCCTGGGAAATGCTGGCTTCGGGAAATTGGCTGGTGCCCACGCTCGACGGGTTGCCGTTCCTGCACAAGCCGCCGCTGTTCTACTGGCTGGCCGACGCCGCGATGAGCACCATCGGGCCTGGCGCGTTCGCGGGGCGCATTCCCTCGATCCTGTCGGCCGCCACGCTCGTGTGGGGCTTCCACCGCTTCGATGCGCAATGGCGGGGAGCGAAGCACGCGCTCGTTCTCGTGGTCGTGCTGGCGACAACGCCTTATCTCTACTTTGCTGCGCAGTACGCGAACATGGACATGCTCGTGGCTGCCTGCATCTCGGGTGCGGTGCTGTGCGCCGCCCACTCGTCGCTTCGCATCACGGACGGCCGTGCGCCGGGCGTCGCGCTGCCGGGCGCCTATGTGCTTGCCGCACTGGGCGTCCTGTCCAAGGGATTGATCGGCTGCGCGTTGCCGGCGGCCATCATCGCCGCCTGGTTGCTGGCAAGCGGTCGCAAGCCGGTCCTGCTTCGGCTGCTCTCCCCGGTGGGCATTGCCGTTTTCCTGGCACTCGTGCTGCCGTGGCCGCTCGCGATGCAAGCGCGCTTTCCGGGGTTCTACGACTACTTCATCGTGGAGCAGCACATCCATCGATTCACGGGCACGACGTTCAACAACGCGCAGCCCTGGTGGTTCTACCTTCCGGTGGTCTTCGTCATGGCGATGCCGTGGAGCTTCGGGTTGATGGTGTGGCGGCGCAAACCCGATCGGCCGCCGGCCGATGGCGACCGAATTCGCCTGTTGATGATCTGCTGGCTGGCGGTCGTCGTCGCTTTCTTCTCCGTTCCGCAATCGAAGCTGATCGGCTACGCCTTGCCCGCGGCGCCGCCGCTCGCGTGGCTGCTCGCGGATGGCATCGCCGCCGCGCGACCCACGAGCTTCATGCGACGCCACCTCGTCGCCGTGGCAGGTGCAGCGTGCGCCCTGCTGCTGGTCGCGGTGATCTCCTATGGCGAGCGGGCGCCACACTCGGCGAGGCAGGTCGCGGCGGCGCTGGCCGAGCACCGGGCGGCGGGAGAGCCGGTCGTCTTCGTCGACACCTATCCCTACGACCTCGAGTTCGAGCTGAAACTCACGCCCCCGATCCCCGTCGTGCAGGCGTGGGGCGATCCGGCGTTGATGCACCGCGACTCGTGGCCGAAGGAATTGCTGGACGCCGGCCGGTTCAAGCCCGGCGCAGCGGCGGGAAGATTGGTCGAACGTGTACCGGGCGCATCCATGGCAACAGGCCGAATGTGGGTGGTCAGCCCGGCGGGCGCCCGGCTGCCGGCCGATTTGGAGGCAATTGCCGTCGCAAGGACGAGCGAGCTGACGCTGTGGGAGACGAGGGCGCGACCGACGGAGCGTTTCGCCGCGTCTTACTGAGCCGCTTCCTGAGATTGCGAAAATTCGATCTGCGCGCGCAGGCCGCCTTCGGCGATGTTCGACAGCTCCAGCCGGGCGCCGAGCAGATCGGCATAACGCACGACGATGGCCAGGCCGAGTCCTGCGCCTTCACCGACATGCCGCCCAGGCGCACCGCGGACCCAGCGTTTCTTGAGTTGATTGATGTCGGCAGGCGTGAGGCCCTTGCCGTTGTCCCGCACCGACAGCTCGACTCCCTGCGCGAGCCGCTTGAGTGCGACGGTGATGCGTGGCTCGGGATTGCCGGTGCCGTAGCGCAGCGCGTTGTCCAGCAGGTTGTTCAGGATGCCTTCGAGCATGGCGCGGTCACCGCGCACGAACACCGGCTCCTCGAGGCCCTCGGCACCGAGATCGACACCAAGCGGGTGCGCCTGCGGCACCCAGCGAAGGACCACTTCGCGAGCCAGTCCTGCGAGATCGAGCGTTTCCATCGCGAGGCTCACGCGGCCTTCGTCCGCCCGGGCCAGCGCCAGGAGCTGGTCGACGAGCCGGCTCGCCCGCTGCTCGGCATGCGCAATGCCCTCCAGCTGCTCGCGCCACACGCTCGCATCATCGTGCGCGAGCGCGAACGCCGCCTGCGCGCGGATGCCGGCCAGCGGCGTGCGCAGTTCATGGGCCACGGTGCCGGCGAATTCGCGCTGTGCCTGCAGGCTTTCCTGCAGGCGCACGAACAGGGAGTCGATGGCCTGCGCGATGCGTTCCACCTCGCGCGTGCTCGCATCCTGCAGCGTGCGGGGAAGCGGCGCGAGGTCCGCGCCGTGCCGGCTGCCGATCGCTTCCTGCAGCTGCGCGAGCGGATCGAGATCGTCGCGGATCCTGCGGCGCAACCACCACGCAAGCAGTGCGAGCAACGCGGCCTGCGGCGCGGCCGAGTACAGCAGGAGCTGCTCGAGCAACTGCTGCCGGCTGGCGGTCGTCTGCGCCATCACGACGATGTAGGGCTTCGGCCGGTCGCTGCGCAGGCTCACTGCGCGCACCACATGGCCTTCAAAAGCGCCGTCCTCGAATTCATGTTCGCCCGCGGCGGCGACATGCGCGGCAGGAAGCCCCGCCTGCCCCGCGATCAGCGTGCCGTCCGGGCGCAACACGGCGAAGTACTGCTTCTCGCTCTGGTCAAAAAGGATCGCGCTCATTTCCTCGGCCGTGAGCGAGACCGTGAGCTGGTCGCCGCTCGCCTGCACGTGCGTGGCAACATCGTAAGCATCGTCCAGCAGCGCGCGGTCGAACGCCCGGACCGCGAAGTGGTGGGCGATGAGGACGGCGATCGAGGTTCCCAGTGCCCATGTCGCGACGAGCGGGACCAGCACATGGCGTACGAGCCGCAGCCGCAAGCTGGGCTTGGCCGTCACGCTTCCTCCTCGAGCACATAGCCCAGCCCGCGCAGGGTGCGGATCGCCGCGCCGGTGGCGGTGAGTTTGCGCCGCAGTCGCGAGATGAACGCCTCGAGGGCGTTGTCGCCGAGCGAGTCGTCGGTGCCCGACAACTTGAGCGACAGCTCACGTTTGCTGACGACGCGCCCCGGCGGCGTCGTCAGTTCGAGCAGGACTTCGAATTCACGCGCGGGCAGGTCCCAGGGTTCGCCCGCGAGGAAGAAGCGGCGCGCCAGGCGGTCGAGTGTCAACAGGCCGATTTCGACGCGATCCTCGGCGCCTCTCGCACGGCGCACCAGCGCGCGCACGCGGGCCTCGACCTCATCGAGATGGAACGGCTTGCCGAGGTAATCGTCGGCGCCGGCATTGAGGCCGGCGATTCGCTCCTCGGTGCGGTCGTGCGCGGTGAGGATGAGCACGGGGGTGCGATCGCCGCGCGCGCGCGCCGCCCGCAGGACGGAAAGGCCGTTTCCCGCTTCGCTGCGCACGCGCGACGACATCGGCAGGCTCAGGTCGAGCAGGATCGCGTCGAATGCCTGGACGCGCCACCAGTGCGCCGCGTCCTCGAGGTTGCTCGCATGGTCGATGCGATGGCCGGCCGCCGCGAGACTGCGCATGACCAGATCACTCAGGACGGGGTCGTCTTCGATGAACAGAATCCGCATGGCAACTTGCTGAAATGCCTCGACCGGCGTTGGCGGATGTTATTGGACTTCCGGCGAGCCACGTGGAGCCAACGCGCCGGCATCCAACCACAGTCTACGCTGAGCTACGGCAGAACAAGGATTCACACGGATGAACAGTCTGCGCCGCATGCTCGACGTGCTCGACCTTTTCAAATCCGAGCAGCCGGTGATCGACATCGAGCTTGTTTGTTCGAAACTCGGGTACGCGCAGGCGAGCGCGTATCGCTACGTC
>DATJJL010000152.1:0-3631 GCA_035492155.1 Ramlibacter sp.
GCGGCATGGACCTTCTCGGCCTCGACGTCCTCTTCGTTCACCCCGTAGTTGCCGATGTGCGGATACGTCAGAGTGACGATCTGCTGGCAGTAGCTGGGGTCGGTGAGGATTTCCTGGTAACCGGTGATCGCCGTGTTGAACACGACCTCGCCGGTAGTGGAGCCGGTGGCCCCGATCGAGTTGCCGATGAAGACCGTGCCGTCTGCCAGAGCCAGGATGGCTGCGGGATGCGATCCCTGTTGAGACAAAAGCACTGGGTTCTCCGATGTTTCGGGTACGCCCAACCGCGCTCAAGACTTGGGTCCTGTGCTTCTTTGTCTGGGATTGCTTGTGCGCTAGGGCGTACGGGTGTGGGGAAGCGCCCGATTATAAACGGCACTGGCATGCAGGCAGATCGCGGCTGCGGCGGCGACATTGAGCGATTCCTCGCCGCCCGGCTGCGCGATGCGCACCGACAGCTTCGCGCGCCAGGCCAGGCTTTCGGCCAAGCCCTGCCCTTCATTTCCCAGCAGCCACGCACAGGGCCACGGCAGCTTTGCCTCGTGGATGAAGTCGCCCTTGTGAGAGCTGGTGGCGATCAGGGGCATTTGCAGCGCGTCGAGTTCGTGCGTCTCGGCTCCTTCGATGAGCGCGAGGCCGAAATGCGCGCCCATGCCGGCTCGCAGCACCTTCGGGCTCCACAAGGCCGCCGTGCCTTTCATCGCGATGATCTGCCCGAAGCCGAAGGCGCCGGCGCTGCGAAGGACGGACCCGACGTTGCCCGCGTCCTGCAATCGGTCGAGCACCACCGAAGGCGCGGCCGTATCGATCTGCGGGCGCTGCGGCGCTTCGATCACGAAGCCCATCCTCGCGGGCGATTCGAGCGAGCTGATCGATTTGAAAACTTCGTCCGGCACGATGACATCGCGATCGGCTTCGCCGCTCAAGCCGAACGATTGCTCGTCCCAGAGCGTCTGCGAAAACACGGCCGTCTCGGGTTTCACGCCGCGCTTGAGCGCCGCGCTGCAGAGATGATCGCCTTCCAGCCACACACGGCCGAGCTTGCGGTAGCCGTGGCTGTCCTGCGAAAGCTTGCGCAAATCCTTCAGCAGCGGGTTCGCCGCCGACGTGATGAGCTGCGGGCCCGTCACTGCGCCTCGCGCAACTCGATCACCTCGCCGCCCGGCGTGGTGAAGGTCGCGGCCACAGGCGAGAAGCCCTTGCGGTGGTACTTGCACGCGCCGTGCATGCGCAGCGCCTCGAGGTGTTCCGGCGTGCTGTAGCCCTTGTGCGCCGCAAAGCCGTACTGCGGAAACTCGTCGTGAAGTTGCACGAGGATGCGGTCGCGATGGACCTTCGCGATGATCGATGCCGCCGAGATCGACTTGATCTTCGCGTCGCCTTCCACGATGGCCTCGCAATACATCTCGAGACGCGGCAGGCGATTGCCATCGACCAGCACGCGCGCGGGCTTCAGGCGCAGGCCCTCCACCGCGCGCTTCATCGCAAGCATCGTGGCGTGGAAGATGTTGAGCTGCTCGATCTCCTCGACCGATGCTTCGCCCACCGAGCAGCACAGAGCCTTGTCGCGAATCTGGTCGTAGAGCTTGTCGCGTTGCAGCGGCGTGAGAATTTTGGAATCGGCCAGGCCGCGGATTCGCCTGGCGTCGTCGAGGATCACCGCCGCCGCGACCACCGGCCCGGCCAGCGGCCCGCGCCCGGCTTCGTCGACGCCGGCCGTCAGCCCGACAGGCTCCCACCCGGCAAGACGGGCCTGTTCACCTTTGGAGAGTCTTTTCGATGGCATCGGTCGCGAGCTGGGCTGAATCTTTTCGCAGGAGTTCGTGCAACGCCACGAATTTTTCCCGGACTGCCGTCATTCTGCCGGGAGCTTCCAGCCAATCCAAGAGCGCGCGAGCGAGCGACTCGGGATTCGCATCGCTCTGGATCTTTTCAGGCACGACGAACTCGCCCGAAAGAATGTTCGGCAGGCCGATCCACGGCTGCAGCTTCATGGGCTTCATCATGAAGTACGAGATCCAGTTCACCCGATAGGCGATCACCATCGGCAACTTGAAAAGCGCGGCCTCCAGCGTGGCCGTGCCGCTGGCGATCAGCGTGAGATCGCATGCCGCAAGCACGGTGTGCGATTGGCCGGAAACGATGTGCAAATCCCTGGACAGGCCAACGCCACGCGCAGCGTCTTCGATGCGCGATTTGAGCGCCGGCATCGCGGGCACCACGATCACGAGGCCTGGCCGCGCGCGTTGCACGATGGCGGCGGCGGCGAGAAAAACTTCCGCGTGATAGTCGACCTCGGAGGCGCGGCTTCCCGGTAAAACGGCGAGCACTTCAGCGTCCTCGGCGATGCCCAGCGCGCTGCGGGCGGCAACTTTGTCGGCCTGCATCGGGATCACGTTCGCGAGCGGATGGCCGACATACGTCGCCGGAATGCCTTCGCGCGCCAGGATGTCCGGCTCGAATGGAAAGAGGCAAAGCACATGGTCGGCCGAGCGCTTGATCTTGTGGATGCGCTCGGGCCGCCATGCCCAGATCGACGGACAGACGTAGTGGATCGTCTTGATGCCGCGTGCCTTGAGCGCCTCTTCGAGCCCGAGATTGAAATCGGGCGCGTCGATGCCGATGAAGGCATCGGGCGGGTTCGCGATCAATCGCTCGCGCAGCTCATTGCGGATGCGGACGATGCCGCGGTAGTGCTTGAGCACCTCGATGTAGCCGCGCACCGCCAGCTTCTCGTACGGCCACCAGGGCTGGAAGCCGAAGTGCGCCATCTGCGGGCCGCCGATGCCATCGGTCGCAAGCTGCGGCCAACGCCGCGTGAGCGCGCCCAGCAGCTCGCCGCCGAGCAAATCGCCGGAGGCTTCGCCAGCGACTAGCGACAGGCGCATCTCACCGAGCGATGCCGCGCTCGGCCTGCGCGAGGAATCGGCTCATCAGAGCGATGTCTTCCGCAGCTTCGGGCGTTTGCTGCGCAAGCGCATCGACGGCTCTGCGCGCGTCGGCGAGCGTGCGACCTTCGCGATACAGCAGCTTGTGCATCTGGCGGATGGCTGCGATGCGTTCCTTGCTGAACCCGCGGCGATTCAGGCCGATCACATTCACGCCGACGACTTTCAGCGGATTGCCGTCGACGAGGAGGAACGGCGGGACGTCCTGCGATACCGCGCTCTGGAAGCCGAGCATTGCGTGCGCACCGACCTTCACGAACTGGTGGATGCCGGTGAGCCCGCCGACTGTCACCCAGTCGCCGATCTCGACATGGCCGCCAAGCGTGGCGTTGTTGGCCATGGTCACGTTGCTGCCCACCACGCAATCGTGCGCAATATGCGAGTAGGCCATGATCCAGTTGTCGTTGCCGATGCGCGTGACTGCTTTGTCCTGCACCGTGCCGATGTGCAGCGTGACGAATTCGCGAATGGTGTTGCGGTCGCCGATGACGAGCTCGCAAGGCTCGCCCTTGTACTTCTTGTCCTGGTTGGCCGCGCCGATGGAGCCGAACTGGAAGAAACGATTGCCCTGCCCGATGGTCGTGTGACCTTCGATCACGCAGTGCGGCCCGACCGTCGTGCCCGCGCCAATCTTCACGTGCGGACCGATCACCGTGTACGGCCCGACAGTCACGGTCGAGTCG
>DATJJL010000153.1:0-5655 GCA_035492155.1 Ramlibacter sp.
GGTGATCTGGTGGATTGCCGTTGCCAGCCAGCGCAGCTCCGAAAAGAGCGACGTGTAGATGATGATCTTCTTGCAGCGATAGACGATGTCGTCGAAGCTTTGCGTCTCGCCTGTGAAGGATCGGTAGAGCTTGTCGACTTCGTCCTCGCGTTTCGAGTCGACGAACAAATCGTTCACCACGCCGCAGAAGCGATAGCCCGTGTCGCCATGCACCGGCCATGATTCGGGCAGTTGCTCATGCTCGGCGAGGATTTTTTCGACGACGAGATAGAGCGCGCGCGGCTCGTGGCCGGCAACCGTCGCCTCGCGTGCGTAATGGCACTGCAGCCGCTCGAAGTACTGCTGCGGGTCCGACAACCCATCGGGGTGGTCGATGCGCAAGCCAGCGACCTGTCCGCCGCGCAACCATCGCAGCACGAGGCGATGCGTTGCCTCGAAGACGGCCGGCAATTCCATGCGGATGCCGGCAAGCGTGTTCACGTCGAAGAAGCGGCGGTAGTTCACGTCGTCGCTTGCCACGCGCCAGTTGGTCAGGCGATACGCCTGCCGCGAGATGAGCCGGTCGAGCGCGTCGAAGCTCGATGGCTCGCCCACCCGGCCGTTCAGCCGATCGACGCACGCGGCGATCCACTCTGCCAGCCATTCGTGCCGTCGAGCGAGCCGAGCCAGCGACTGCTTGTAGACAGCGGCGTCGCGCGAGCGTGCACGCTTCGCGCTTTCGTCCTGCACATCGCGCGGGGGCAGGGCGCGCAGCGACGACAACAGTGCGGAGACGACGGCGTGGCTATCGGCCTCGGCCTCGCTTCTTGCGGGCGGCGGCGACATCACGTCGAAGATGTCGGCGTATTGAGCCGGATCGATGCGGAAGCGATGGTCCCAGTAATGCAGCGAGAACTCGCCCGCATGCGCATCGAACTTCAGCTGGATCTCGCCGGCCTCGAGCACGCGGCCGTAGTGGTCGCCCAGCACCGGCAGCAGCACGCGACCGTTCAGCTCGGCGGCGGGCGGGCGCCAATCGATGTCGAAGGTCTGCGCATGCGCCGACGCGGGGCCGTTCTCCAGCACGTCCAGCCACCACGCGTTGTCCGCTTCGAGCACGCCCATGTGATTGGGCACGACGTCGATGATCTGGCTCATGCCGTGGCCGCGCAAAGCCTCGCACATCCTGTCGAAGGCGCGCGCATCGCCCACCTCGGGGTTGAGCGCGTTGTGGTCCACGATGTCGTAGCCATGCGTGCTGCCCGGCCGCGCGCGAAGGTAAGGGCTGCTGTAGAGGTGACTGATGCCCAGCGCATGCAGGTAAGGCACGGCGCGTGTCACCTGGTCGAAGCTGCATTGCCTGTGGAACTGCACCCGGTACGTTGCGACAGGAACGCGCGCTGTCGAGAGCGGCGGAATGTCCAGGGCCGTCGCATCCGCAGATGCGGCCCCGCTGCGCTCCGCGCGCAAAACGGAAGCGAGCGAAGCGAAGCGCGGGTCGCTCGCCAATTCGTCGACGGTTGCCGACAGCTTGCGCCGCCAGTTCGGGAATCGATCTTCCGTCGTGCCCGGCACGTTCACCTGCAGCAGCTGGCCGGTCACGTCTTCGAGCTGTACGCCCACCAGCGAGCAAGGCGTGCGCGCCAGGTACGCGTACACCGCATCGACGAAGGCCGGCGTCGCATCGGGAATCGACGTCGGTTGCACCGATGCGCCGGCGGGCAAAAGGCCTTCGCGCTCCAACGCGATGAGTAGCCGCGCGCGGTCCTGCGCGCGTTCGACGACGTGCTGGTCGCGTGCGGCGTCGTTCGGGTACAGGTTCAGTTGCGCGAGCACCTGCATGTCTTCGCCGAGCCAGAAGCCGCGCAGTGTCGGCAGGTCGTGTGTCGAGACGACGGCCAGCGCATGGGGCAGCCATTGCGCGGGCGGCTTGAATGCACCGTCCTCCGTGCGCTCGAAAAGCAGTGGCCGGTACGACAACAGCGATTTCTCCGCCATCGCTTCGCGCATTCGCGGCGCGACGTTGCCCAGATCCTCGCCGATCACCATGCATTCGTGGCGATGGCTTTCGATGGCGAGAATCGCGAGCAGCGCATCGAGCGGATAGCGCACGTACGTGCCTTCGCCATCGTGCGTCCAGAAAAGACGCATCAACGCCATCACGTGATCGAGCCGCAGCGCGCCGGCGTGGCGCATGTTCGAGCGAAGCGTCTCGGTCCAAGGCGCGAATCGTGCCTGCTCGAGCGCGACGGGATTCACCGGCGGCAGGCCCCAGTCCTGGCCGAGCGCATTCAGCGGATCGGGCGGCGCACCAACGTGCATGCCCAGCGCGTAGAGCTGCGGCTGCACCCACGTTTCCGATCCGCCTTCGTTCACGCCGACGGCAAGATCGCAATAAAGACCGAGTCCCATGCCGCGTGTGCGGGCGTATCGCTGCGCGTTCTCCAGTTGCGATTCGGCAAGCCATTGGAGCCAAAGGCGAAAGCGCACTTGCGACGCGTGTTCGCGCGCGAACGCCTTCACGCACTCGGCGTCGACGTTGCGGTATTCCTCGGGCCAGGCGGGCCAGCCCCACGCGTTCGAATCCAGCGCGAAAAAGTGCGCCTGCATGACCTCGAACAAGGCATGTCGCGCAAGCGTGTTCTCGCGCTCTTTCGCGAAGGCCTCGAAGTGCTCACCGCGCCGTGTGCCGCGGGCGATCTCCTTCGATTCGAAATGCCGCCACAGCATGTGCAGCACTTCTTCCTTGGCGGCCAGGACACCTGCGTAATCGACGAGCTCGCACGCACGCAGCGCATGCAGCCGCTCCTGGAAAGCATCGCAGTGAACATGCACCGACGCTTCGCGGCAGCCACTTTGATCGAGGAGCAGTTGCACGTCGAGATAGATCGGATTCAGCGCATTGCGGCTCGATGGGCTGTAGGGGCTCGCCACCTCAGGCCTGTGCGGAAAGAGCGCGTGCAGCGGCGACAGGCCGACGAACGATGCGCCCTGCCGCGACGCGATCTCGACGAAGCGCCGCAGGTCGCCGAAATCGCCGACGCCCCAATCGTGCGATGAGCGCAGCGCGTAGAGCTGCACCGTGTAGCCCCACCAGCGCTCGCCTGCGTCGAGTTCGGGGGGAGTCCAGCAGCGTGACGGCGCGACGATGACGAGGCACTCGCGGTCGGCGAGCGTCAGTTGCCAATAGCCGGCCTGCAGGTTGGAAGGCAGCTCGATGGCGCAACCCTGCGTCACCCCGGCGCAGGCCGGGGTCGTTGGCATGTGATCGACCCCGGCCTTCGCCGGGGTGACAAGCGTCAGGCGCCACGCACCGGCTTCGGGCGAGCCCCGCCATTCGACACGCGATGCGCTTCCTTGCGTCACCACATGCGTCAGCGGAAAACCCTCATGCGTAACCGCCGCATTCACCTTCATCGCACCCAGCGCGCGCCGCAGCACATGCTCGCCGACCTGCTTGTCCTCGCCCCAGAAGCTGCTGTATTGCAGCGAGACGCCGCAGTGTCCGGCGAGGTCCTTGATCTCGCGCGACACCTCGCTCATTTCAGTGAACCCATGATCCAGCGCGCCGACCACGCCGGCCAGTGATCGTCGGGCGTTCCGGCGTGCCATGCGTGAGCGAAGATCTCTTCACCTCGCGCAATTTCATCGACGCGTGTGGGCGATTGCAGCGGCTGCGCGCCGAGGTTGAGCTGCAGCACGATCGCCTGGCCGTCGTCATAGCGCCAGCACACGAAGATGCCCGTTTCGCCGACGCGATGCGCCGTGTGCTTTCCCGTCGAGAGCAAGTGATGACGCGGTGCGATGTGCATGTGTCGAGCCTGCAGCGCGCGCTTGACCATCTCCAGCCAATGCTGGCCTTCTTCGCTCACGCGCTGCGCGTCATCGAGGCGGCTGGCTTCGAAGGTCTTCTCGTCGCATGCGTCCGGCGCGTCGACAGCTTCGCCGAACTCGCGCTTGCGCCCGGCGCGCACGGCGTCGCGCAATTCGCCCTCCCAATCGGCGAAGTAAAGCCACGGCGTCGTGGCGCCGAACTCTTCACCGAAGAAAAGCATAGGGATCGCAGGTGTGAGCAACGCGAGAAGCGTTGTGAGTGGCCCAGCGCCCGCAGGCACGAGCGTGCGCAGCCGGTCGCCGAAGGGGCGGTTGCCCGTCTGGTCATGGTTCTGCGCGAAGTTCACCATCGTGCCCAACGGCTGCGGCGGCGCTTCCTTCGGGTTCGTGCGTGCTCCGCCTTCACGACGAGGCGAGGGCTCGAAGAGCAGCCCGTTCGCGAGACAACGCGCGAGCTGGTTCAGCGGATCGCTGCCGTAGTCGAAGTAGTAGCGCTGCGTCTCGCCGGTCAGCGCCACGTGCAGCACGTGGTGGAAGTCGTCGTTCCACTGCGCGTCATAGCGCCCGGGCTCTGGCACGGGTGAGAGCCTCTCGTGATTGTTGTTTTCGTTCTCGAGCACGAGGTGAACGTGGCGGCCCGCAGTCTTCTCGCGCACGGCCCGCGAAATCTCTTCGAGGATGTGCGGCTTCGTATGGTCGACGATTGCATGCACCGCATCGAGCCTCAGGCCGTCGAAGCGGTATTCCTGCACCCAGTACAAAGCGTTGTGCACGAAGAAGTCGCGCACCACCTTGCTGCCCGGTCCGTCAAAGTTGATCGCAGCGCCCCATGGGCTTGCGTGTGTTTCCGAAAAGAAAGTCGGTGCATAGCGCCCGAGGTAATTGCCCGACGGTCCGAAGTGGTTGTAGACCACGTCGAGGAACACCATCAATCCGTGCCGATGCGCTTCCTTGATGAAGTGCTTGAGCTCGTCGGGCGTGCCGTACGACGAGTGCGGCGCAAAGGGCAGCACACCGTCGTAACCCCAGCCGAAGCGGCCCGGGAAATCGGCGATGGGCATCAGCTCCAAGGCGGTGATGCCGAGCTTGGCGAGGTCCTCGAGCTTCTCGCACGCGGCGATGAATGTGCCTTCGGGCGTGAAGGCGCCCACATGCAGTTCGTACAGCACTACCTCATTCCACGGCCTGCCGCGCCAGCTGTCGCTCCAGTCGAATTGCATCGGATCGACCACCGCGCTGGGCTCGTGCACGCCATGCGGGTTCTGGCGCGACGCGGGGTCGGGCACCAGCAAGTTGCCGTCGATGCGCCACTGGTAGAGCGTGCCGGCCGAGGCTTCGTCGATATGGCATTCCCACCAGCCTTGCGCATCGCACTCGGCGGGGTGCATGACAGGCTTTGAGCCCGGCCTCGCGTAGATCGCCACTTCGGCCTGCTGCGCGGCCGGTCCCCACAAGCGGAAGTCGACGCCGCCCTGCGCGCTCAGCGTTGCGCCAAAGGGCATGTCATGACGGCATCGCATCGCTCGCGTCCTCCGCCCTTTGCGTCAGCACGGCCATCGCATGGGCGGCCAGCTCGTACTTTTCCTCGTGCGGGATGCGCCGCGTGCCTGCGAGCGATGCATCGTCGGACGTGTCGACACGCACGCGCCATTCGCGCTTTGCCATAGGCACTTGCGGCAGTGTGAACTGCACGTCTTCGTCCGACGAGTTGAAAAGAAGCAGCACGCTGTCGCACGGTTTGCCTTCGGGCACGAAGCGGCCATCGATCAGCGCCGCGATCACACGCACCTTCGGGTCGGTCCATTCCTCGGGTTGCATCGGCAAGCCCCAGACGCTGAACCA
>DATJJL010000154.1:0-33902 GCA_035492155.1 Ramlibacter sp.
GACCGATCGGGTCCGCGCCGAGCTCGTTGCCAACGCGCCCGACGGTGTTACTCCGGGCAAGACCGTGTGGGTCGGACTGCAGCTCGCGCATCAGCCGGGCTGGCACACGTACTGGAAGAACTCCGGCGATTCCGGACTGCCCACTCAATTGCAGTGGACTCTGCCGCAGGGCGTGGCCGCCGCTGACATCGCCTGGCCGGTGCCGAAAAAGATCCCCGTCGGCTCCCTTGCGAACTACGGCTACGAAGGAACCGTGCTGCTGCCGGTGCCCCTGACCATCGGCCCCGATTTCAAGCCATCGCTGCTCGGACGCAACCTCGAAGTGAAGCTGCATGCGAACTGGCTCGTGTGCAAGAAGGAATGCATTCCCGAGGAAGGTGACTTCACGCTCGACGTGCCCGCGACGAGCAGCACCGCCCTCAACGCTGCCGCGTTCGAAGCCGCCTCCAAGGCTCAGCCCAAGCCGCTTGCAGGCGACAGCCATGTCGAAGTCGCTGGCGATTCGATCAAGGTGACGGTGTCTGGCCTGCCGGCTGCAGCACAAGGCAAGACGCTTGCGTTCTTCCCTGAGACGCCAGAGGTCATCGAGACGGCCGCGCCCTACCAGCAATCGTGGCAAGGCTCGACATGGACCGCCACCATCCCGCTTTCGCTGCAGCGAAGCCAGAGTCCTTCGGTGATGCCGCTGGTGCTGGCGCTGGGCGATGAAGGCTGGCGCGCAGAAGCGAAGGTGGCTGGCAACTGGCCTGCCGTCGCCAGTGGCCCCTCGGGTGTGTCCCCCGCTCTTGAGAGCGCGCTTCGCAGCAACGCGTCGGCCCCGAGCCGCACGGTGTCGATCACTTTCGCGGCCGCGCTGCTGGGCGCGCTCTTGGGCGGGATCATTCTTAACCTGATGCCGTGCGTGTTCCCGGTGCTCGCGATCAAGGTGATCGGCTTTGCCCGGCATGCGCAGGATCTGCGCGCGCAACGCGTCGCGGGACTCGCGTATGCAGGCGGCGTCGTCCTCTCATTCGCGCTGCTCGGCGCGGCGATGCTCGCTTTGCGCGCCGCGGGTGAGCAGCTCGGCTGGGGATTCCAGCTGCAGTCGCCCAGCGTCGTCGCAACACTGGCCGCCCTGTTCACCTTGATCGGACTGAACCTCGCGGGCGTGTTCGAGTTCGGCAGCTTTGTGCCGCCGCGCGTGGCGGCGCTCGAGGCGCAGCATCCGGTCGTCAATTCATTCCTTTCGGGCGTTCTGGCTGTTGCGATCGCATCGCCCTGCACCGCGCCATTCATGGGTGCATCCATCGGCTTCGCCATCGGTGTGCCGGCTTTGCAGGCCATGCTTGTTTTCATTGCGCTCGGTGTGGGCATGGCCGCGCCGTATCTCGCGATCGCTTGGGTACCCGCGATCGGACGCGTGCTTCCGAGGCCCGGCGCCTGGATGGACGTTCTGCGCAAGTTCATGGCGTTCCCGATGTTCGCGACCGTCGCATGGCTCGTGTGGGTGGTCGGGCAGCAAAGCGGCATCGACGGCGCAGGCGCGTTGCTCGCGCTGCTCGTCGCGCTCAGCATGGTGGTGTGGGCCTTGACGCTTCGCGGTCGTGCCCGCGCCATCGCTGCGGCAATCTCGATTGTTTTCTTCGCGGCCGTTGCGTGGATCGCCGGCGCGAACATCACGAGGCCGCCTGCAGAACAGCAGACCGTGGCAACGCGGGCCGACGGCTGGCAGCGCTGGGAGCCTGGCCGTGTCGACCAGGTTCTCGCCGGCGGCCAGCCCGTCTTCGTCGACTTCACGGCCGCCTGGTGCGTCACGTGCCAGTACAACAAGAAGACGACGCTGTCGCGCACCGACGTGATCGCCGCGCTCGCAGGCAAGAACGTCGCACTGCTGCGCGCCGACTGGACGCGGCGCGACCCTGCAATCACCGCTGCGCTCGCGCAACTGGGCCGCGAGGGTGTGCCCGTCTATGTCTTCTATTCCGTCGGCAAGGCGCCGGTCGTTCTGTCGGAAGTGCTCGACGCGCAGGAAGTGAAGGACGCAATCGCGAAGCTATGACCACGATCGCTGAACTGCGACGCATCCTTGGCTCGTCGAAGACGATCGCAGTCGTCGGCCTGTCGCCGCAATGGCATCGACCGAGTTTTTTTGCCGCGAAATACATGCAGGCGCACGGATATCGCATCTTGCCCGTGAACCCGACGGCCACCGAGATTCTTGGCGAGCGCTGCTATCCAAGCGTGACAGCAGCAGCAGCCGCGCTTGCGAAAGAAGGAACGAAGATCGACATGATTGATTGCTTCCGGCGCACCGAAGATATCCCGCCGATCGCGGACGAAGCGATCGCCGTCGGCGCGAAGTGCCTCTGGCAACAGATCGGCGTGAAGAACGAGGAAGCCGCAGCCAAGGCGCGCGCAGCCGGGCTGGACGCCGTGATGGACCGCTGCGTGAAGATCGAGCATGCGCGCCTGTTCGGCGGCTTGAACTGGGCCGGCGTGAACACGAAGGTGATCTCGTCGCGTCGCCCGCAACAACTGTTCTACTGATCGCATGGCCGACAAGGACAAGGACCACGACTACGGCTTTGCCACTCGCGCGGTGCACGCGGGCGCAACGCCCGATCCGGTGACCGGCGCCCGCGCGACACCGATCCACCAGACCACCAGCTTCGTTTTCGATTCGGCCGAACACGCCGCGAGCCTGTTCAACTTGCAGACGTTCGGCAACGTCTACTCGCGCATCAGCAACCCGACGGTCGCGGTGCTGGAGGAACGGGTTGCGTCGCTCGAGGGTGGTCGTGCCGCGCTCGCGTGCGCCACGGGCATGGCCGCGCAGATGACCGCGTTGTTGGCGATCCTGAAGGCCGGCGATCACATCGTCGCCGCATCCACGCTTTACGGCGGAAGCGTCGGCCAGCTCGGCATCGGGTTCTCGCGCCTGGGCATCGAAACGACTTTCGTGGATCCGCAGGATCCGGAGAACTTCCGCCGGGCGATCCGGCCGAACACGCGCGTGGTGTACGGCGAGACGCTGGGCAATCCGCTCGTGAATGTCTTCGACATCGAAGCGGTGGCAACCATCGCGCACGAACACGGGCTGCCTCTCGTCATCGACAACACCGTTGCGAGCCCGTACCTGTGCAATCCGTTCGACTTCGGCGCCGACATCGTCGTGCACAGCGCGACGAAGTATCTCGGCGGTCACGGCACCACCATGGCCGGCGTCATCGTCGAAAGCGGCAAGTTCGATTGGGGCTCGCCGCTTTCCAGGGACAAGTTCCCCGAGATGCTCGAGCCGAGCCGCGCTTACCACGGCGTGAAGTTCTACGAGACCTTCGGCGATTTCGGCTACACGATGAAGGCGCGCATGGAGGTGAACCGCACCTTCGGTGCTTCGCTGTCGCCATTGAACGCGTGGCTGATCCTGCAAGGCATCGAAACGCTGCACCTGCGCATGCAGGCCCACTGCCGCAACGCGATCGCGGTTGCGCATTTCCTCGCGCAGCATCCGCTCGTGAGCTGGGTGAACTATCCGGGCCTGGAGGATTCGCCTCACCATGCGCTCGCGAAAAAGCAGTTCCGCGCCATCGATGGCGGGCCGGGCTGCTCCGGCATCCTCACGTTCGGCATCAAGGCGGCCGATCCAGCGCGGGCCGGCGAGAAGTTCATCGACGCATGCGAATTCCTGTCGCACCTGGCCAATATCGGCGATGCGAAGACGCTGGTGATCCACCCCGCTTCCACCACGCACCGCCAGCTCGACGAAGCCGAACTCGCGCGGGCCGGTGTGCGGCCCGACATGATCCGCCTGTCCGTCGGCATCGAGGATGTGGACGACATCCTCTGGGACGTCGACCAGGCGATTCGGCGCGCGACCAGTTAAGGGCTTGCGAAAGATCCGGTTCGCCCAGCCGCGCCTGCGAAAATGGGGCATGACATTCGCGTCCTTGCAAAATGACACCTTCCTGCGCGCCTGCCGGCGCCTTGCCACACCCCACACGCCTGTGTGGTTGATGCGGCAGGCAGGTCGCTACCTGCAGGAATACCGTGACACGCGAGCGAAGGCCGGAAGCTTCATGGGGCTGGCCACCAATGTCGATTACGCGACCGAAGTCACGCTGCAGCCGCTGGACCGCTATGCGCTCGATGCCGCGATCCTTTTCTCCGACATCCTCACCGTCCCCGATGCTATGGGCCTGGGCCTGAGCTTCGAAGCCGGCGAAGGGCCGCGTTTCGCGCACCCCGTGCGAGATGAGGCCGCTGTTGCGGCCTTGCGTGCGCCGGACCTGGACAAGCTGCGCTATGTCTTCGACGCGGTCACGTCCATCCGCAAGGCGCTGAATGGACGCGTGCCCCTCATCGGTTTTTCGGGCAGCCCCTGGACGCTGGCCTGCTACATGGTCGAAGGCGCAGGCTCGGACGATTACCGCCTCGTAAAGAGCATGCTGTACGCAAGACCCGACCTGATGCATCGCGTGCTCGCCGTGAATGCAGACGCGACAGGCGCCTATCTCAACGCGCAGATCGAAGCCGGCGCCCAAGCCGTCATGATCTTCGACAGCTGGGGTGGCGTGCTGGCCGACGGTCTGTTCCAGGATTTCAGCCTCGCGTACACCGCGCGCGTGCTCGCGCAGCTGAAGCGCGAGCATGAAGGAGTCGACATCCCGCGCATCGTGTTCACCAAGGGCGGGGGCCTGTGGCTTCAGGAAATGGAAAAGCTCGATTGCGAAGTTCTCGGTGTCGACTGGACGGTGAACCTGGGGAATGCGCGCAAGATCGTGGGCGCAAGCAAGGCCCTGCAAGGCAACCTCGATCCGGCTGTGCTCTTTTCGGACCCCGCCGCGATCGAAACCGAAGCTCGGCGCGTATTGGACAGTTTCGGCCCACCGCACACGGGAGCGGAACAAGGCCCAACGCATATCTTCAACCTCGGCCACGGCATCAACCAGTTCACCCCGGCGGAGCATGTGAAGGTACTTGTCGACGCGGTTCATTCGCATTCCACGCACATGCGTTCCTCAAGCTCGTGAGGCGGTCGTCGTCATCAGGGTGTTCCCTAGAAGACAAATGCGCGCGGCGGGTGCCGGAACTTGACTTATGCACAAAAATCCGGCGGCGAGAGGCGCCGCAGCGCCGAAATTGCTATAAATCCGCTAGCGCAGCTAAGTGCTTGATTTTGAATAACATCCGTTCCGGCCAAAAAATCCGGCGATGCGTCCAAGCCCTTGATTTTTCAAGCGCGGAGGCGCATCCGGGCCCTAGTTTCAACAAAGTTATCCACAAGAAGGACGAGTCCGTACCAAATCGTTGCCGAATCAAGGACTTAGGAGAGTTTCGTAAAGCTCGACCGAAACTTCCCCGGGTTTCTTCGACCTGAATGCGCCACCCTACCTCCGTCGTGCTCGCCACGCCTGCCCATAGCGGCCTCGGCGGACCGCTCACCTACACGAGTGAGTCGCCACTCGCAAGCGGAACATTGGTGCGCGTACCGCTGGGCCGACGGGAAACGCTTGGAATCGTTTGGCCGGCTGTTGACGAGCCGCGGGACGTCGACCTCAAGCCCATCCGCAGCGTGCTCGACGGCATCGCACCTTTGCCCGATCTGTGGCTACAGCTTGTCACCTTTTCGGCGAACTATTACCAACGCTCGATTGGGGAGATTGCGCTGGCCGCCCTGCCGCCGCAGCTGCGTGACCTTGATGCAACACAGGTCGCGCGACGGCTGAAACGTGCCGCGCCAGCGGCTTCGGGCTCACTTGCGTCCAGGACCGTCCGGCCGACGCAGGCGCAGGAAGACGTGCTCGCGAGCTTTGCAGCCGATGACAAGCCGGCGCTGCTCTTCGGTGTGACCGGCAGCGGAAAGACCGAGGTCTACCTGCGCGCGGCGGAGGCGATGCTTGCGCAGCAGCCGACTGCGCAGGCGCTGGTGCTGGTGCCGGAAATCAACCTCACGCCGCAGCTGCAGTCCCGTTTCGTCGAGCGCTTCGGTGAAGGCGCGGTGGTCGCGATGCACAGCGGAATGACGCCGGCCCAGAGACTGCGTCACTGGCTTGCCGCCCACACGGGCATCGCTCGCATCGTGCTTGGCACGAGGATGGCCGTGTTCGCTTCCGTGCCGAACCTGAAATTGATCATCGTGGACGAGGAGCACGACCCGAGCTACAAGCAGCAGGAAGGCGCGCGCTATTCGGCGCGCGATCTCGCGGTGTACCGCGGCAGCATCGAGCACGCGCGAGTGATGCTCGGTTCGGCGACGCCTTCGCTCGAGACATGGCAAGCGGCGCAGCGCGGCAAATATCGCCGCCTGGAGCTGCCGTCGCGGATCGGCGAAGGCGCGCTTCCTGCTGTGCGCCTGGTCGACATGAATCTGCAGCCGAAAAAGACCGTGCTCGCAAGTACGCTCGTCGATGCGATCCGCCTGCGGGCGTCGCGCGGCGAACAGTCGCTGGTCTTCCTGAACCGCCGCGGCTACGCGCCGGTGCTCGCCTGCAACGCCTGCGACTGGAAGAGCGAATGCCCGAACTGCAGCGCCTATCGCGTCTTCCACAAGATCGACCGCACGCTTCGCTGCCATCATTGCGGCTACGCGGAACGTGTTCCACGCGCCTGTCCCGTGTGCGGCAATGTCGACATCGCACCCCTGGGCCGCGGTACCGAGCAGCTGGAGGAGCACCTCGCCGAGTTGCTCGGCGATGTTCGCATCGCACGGATGGATGCGGACAGCACCCGCGCGAAAGGATCGCTCGAAGCGCAACTCGCGCGGATGCACGCCGGCGAAGTGGACGTGCTGGTCGGCACGCAGATGGTGACCAAGGGCCACGACTTTCGCCGGATCACGCTTGTCGCGGCCATCAATGCCGACGCGGCCCTGTTCTCCAGTGATTTCCGCGCGCCCGAGCGACTTTTCTCTTTGCTGATGCAAGCTGCCGGCCGCGCCGGGCGCGACGCGCAACATTCGCGCGCCAGCGAGATGTGGGTCCAGACGTGGCACCCGCAGCATCCCTTGTTCGCGGCGCTCGCACGACATGATTACGCCGCCTTCGCCGCCCAGCAGCTGAAAGAGCGCGAGCAAGCAGGGATGCCGCCTTTCGGATTCCAGGCGCTCGTGCGCGCCGAGGCGCGCACGCAGGAAGCCGCGCAATCGTTCCTGCGGGCCGCGGCAAAAGCCGTTCAGGGCGATACCTCGCAAGTCACGCTCTATTCACCTGTGCCGATGGGCATCCAGCGTGTCGCGAACATCGAGCGAGCGCAGATGCTGGTGGAATGCGGGTCGCGCCGTGCCCTGCAGAATTTCCTTTCGGCGTGGCGGCCCACTTTGCACCAGCTGCGCGGCAAAGACGTGATCCGCTGGGCGATCGACGTCGACCCGCTCGCGATTTAGCTTTCGCCTTTCATCTTCAGCGCCGCGTCGTAAAGGTCGTTTCGCGGCGCGCCGGTGATCTCCGCTGCAAGCTTGACGGCGCTCTTGACGGGAAGTTCGGCGAGCAGGATTCGAAGCACGCGCAAGCCTTCGTCGCTGGAACTTGCTTGCGGCTGGGGGTGCAGCACCACGACGAATTCGCCTCTCGTGCGTTGCTCGTCTACTTCGAGCCAATGCGACAGCGACTGGCAATCCGTCGTAGCCACCTGCTCGAATTGCTTGGTCAGCTCGCGAGCCAAGGTGACTCTTCTTTGGCCCAACGGAACCAGCGCCTTCGCGAGGGCTTCGATCCGGTGCGGCGCCTCGAGCAAGACCACCACGCGCGGTTCCGAGGCAAGCGTTGCAACCACTGCTTCTCTCTCGCCGCTTTTCGACGGAAGGAACCCCGCAAAGACAAATGCACCGCCCTCGTCGACGGCTCCTGCGACGCTCAGCGCGGCCGTCACGCTGCTCGCGCCGGGTACGGGGACAACTTTCAGCCCCGCTTCGCGCACGGCAGCTGCCAGCCGCGCGCCGGGGTCGCTCACCGCGGGCGTGCCCGCATCGCTGGCATAGGCAACGCGCTCGCCCGCGTTCAGCCGCGCGACGACCTGCACTGCGGCTTCGGCTTCGTTGTGCTGGTGGACAGCGATCGTTTTTTTCTCGAGGCCGTAAGCGCGCAGCAGTGTTTGCGTGTGCCTGGTGTCCTCGCACGCGACGCAATCGGCAATATGCAGCACGTGCAACGCACGCAGGGAGATATCGGCCAGGTTGCCGATCGGCGTGGCGATCATGTAGAGCGCGCCCTGCGGATAATGCTGCGCACCGGCCGCTTCGCCAGCGGCTGCAAGGGCGGAAGCAAAAGAAGAATTCATGGACAGTGCCAAGACCACCAAGCAAGCCGGCGATGCCGCCGAGGACCGCGCGTTAGACCATCTGCTGGCGCACGGGTTGAAACTCGTCACGCGCAATTATCGGACGCCGCACCGCGGCGGCGGCGAAATCGACCTCGTGATGCGCGACGGCGCGACGCTGGTCTTCGTCGAGGTCCGCAAGCGCGCCTCGAAGGCTTTCGGCGGCGCTGCCGCGAGCGTGAGCTTCGCCAAGCAGCGGCGCATCGTGTTTGCGGCAAGGCATTTCCTCATGCGAGCGGGCAACCCGCCCCCTTGCCGCTTCGACGTCGTCGGCGTGGAAGCCGGCCGCGTCGAGTGGCTGCGAGCGGCCTTCGACGCGGGTTGATACAAACCGACGCGCTATGATTCCCGCCATGCTCGAACAGCGAATCCAGCAGCAATTCATCGACAGCGCGGACCTGAAATACCAGGCAGCCGAATCGCTGAGCAAGCCGATCGCGGCGGCCGTGCAGGCGGTGCTGGCGTGCGTGACCAGCGGCGGCAAGGTGCTCGCGTGCGGCAACGGCGGTTCCGCCGCCGACGCCCAGCATTTTTCCGCGGAGTTCGTCGGCCGCTTCGAACGCGAGCGGCCCGAGCTCGCTGCGATTTCGCTGACCACCGACACCTCGATCCTCACCGCCATCGCGAACGACTACGCGTGGGACCGCGTCTTCGCCAAGCAGGTACGCGCACTCGGCCAGGCCGGCGACGTGCTGGTGGCGATCTCCACCAGCGGCAACTCGGGCAACGTGATTGCCGCAATCGAATCCGCGCACGAGCGCGAGATGACCGTCGTCGCTCTCACCGGGCGTGGCGGCGGCAGGATCGGGAACCTCCTGCGCGAAACCGATGTCCATATCTGCGTCCCGCACGAGCGCACCGCGCGCATCCAGGAGGTTCACATCCTGGCCCTGCACTGCATCTGCGACGGCGTCGACGCCCAACTGCTCGGAGAACAGGAAAACCCGACATGACGATACGCCGCCCCCTCGTGATCGCGCTCGCCGCCGCGGCGCTCGCAGGCAGCCTTTCCGCCTGCGCGCCGCTGATCCTCGGCGGTGCCGCCGTCAGCGCACTGGTTGCGGTCGACAGGCGCACGTCCGGCACGCAGATCGAGGATGAAACAATCGAGCTGAAGGGCGCCACGCGCCTGCGCGAAGCCCTCGGCGATCGCGCGCACATCAACATCACGAGCTACAACCGCCAGGTTCTGCTCACGGGCGAAGTGCCCAGCGAACAGGCCAAGCACCAGGCCGAGCAGATCGTCACGCGCGTGGAAAACGTGAAGGGCATCGTCAACGAGCTCGCGCTGCTGCCGCCTTCCACGCTCGGGCAGCGCTCCTCCGACGCGCTCATCACCGGCCAGGTGAAGGCGTCGATCATCGACGAGAAGAATCTTTACGTCGGCGCATTCAAGATCGTCACCGAGCGGGGCGTGGTCTACCTGATGGGACGCGTCACGCAGCGCGAGGCCGACCTGGCCACGCAATTTGCCCGCAACATCAGCGGCGTGCAACGCGTGGTCCGCATCTTCGACATCATCAGCGACGAAGAGCTGCGCCGCCTTGCGACGATCTCGCAGCCATCGGTTCCGTTTACAACCAGAACGCCTGCACCCGTCACGCCCGCTGCCGCAGCCCCTGCTCCGGCGCCGGTTCCTGCAGCACAGCCCGCTCCGGTAACCACGGCACCGGTCACCACGACGCCGACCCCGTCGGTCACGCCGCTGCCGCCCGCGAGGTAATCAGCGCAAACGTTTGATGAGGCTGGAAGTGTCCCAACGCTTGCCGCCCATCTGCTGGACGTCCGCGTAGAACTGATCGACCAGCGCCGTCACCGGCAAGCGCGCGCCATTGCGCTTGGCTTCATCGAGCACAAGGCCCAGGTCCTTGCGCATCCAGTCCACCGCGAAGCCGAAGTCGAACTTGTCGTCGATCATCGTCTTGCCGCGGCTATCCATCTGCCAGCTCTGCGCGGCGCCCTTGCCGATCACTTCGAGCACCTGCTTCATGTCCAGGCCCGCTTTCTGGCCGAAGGCGATCGCCTCGGACAAGCCCTGCACAAGCCCGGCGATCGCCACCTGGTTCACCATCTTCGCGAGTTGCCCCGACCCACTCGCGCCCAGCAGCGTGAAGGCGCGCGCGAACGCCATGCCAACGGGCTTGGCCGCATCGAACGCTTCGGCATCGCCGCCGCACATCACGGTGAGCATGCCGTTCTGCGCGCCCGCTTGGCCGCCGGACACCGGCGCATCGACGAATTGCACCCCATGCTTCTTCGCTTCCGCATAGAGCTCGCGTGCGACGTTTGCGGACGCCGTGGTGTGGTCGACAAAAATCGCGCCACGCTTCATGCCGGCAAAAGCGCCGTCGTCGCCCAGCACCACCGCGCGAAGGTCGTCGTCGTTGCCGACGCAGCAAAACACGATGTCGCGATCGGCCGCGGCCTCCCGCGGCGTCGCCGCGCTCGAGCCCTTGAACTCCGACATCCAGGATTTCGCTTTTTCACCGGAGCGGTTGTAGACGCGCACATCGTGACCGGCGAGCGACAGGTGACCTGCCATCGGAAAGCCCATCACGCCCAGGCCCAGGAAGGCCACTTGACGTGCGGGTGCGGATTCGTAGGTTTTCGGGTTCGTGGACGCCATCGTGACTTCTCCTTGGTCGATGGGGCATTCTAGGGAAGCCCCCTAGCCGGTGTCCTTCGTGCTTGCCGTATGGTCGGTCCCGTTGGGGTCTCTCACGAGGAGAAGGTCAATGAGAAGTCGCGCACTGGGCATCGCGCTGGCGATGGCCATGGCCTGCGCCGTGGCACACGCGGGGCAGGTTGTCGTCGGGCAGGTCGCACCGCTGTCGGGCCTCGATGCGAACCAGGGCCGCGCCTACGGGGCCGGCATGCAACTCGCCTTCAACAACGCGAACAAAGGCGGCGGTGTCGGGGGTAACACGATCGTGCTCGTCCGCAAGGACGACGCCGGCAACGCCGACGCCACGCTCAAGCTCACGAAGGAACTGATCGAGCAGGACAAGGCCATCGTGCTCGCGGGCTTCTTCGGCATCGCGAACATCGAGACGATCGCGCGCTCGGGCGTGCTCGACAACGAGCACATCGCGCTGGTCGGATGGCGCGCAGCGCAGATCCGCCCCGAGACCCAGAACCTCTTCAACGTGCGCGCGAGCCTGCGCGATGAGCTCTTCAAGGTCGCGGACCAGCTCTCCGCCGTCGGCATCACCCGCCTGGGCATCGTGTACGAGCAAGGGCCGGGCGCAGTGCAGCTGATGACATCCGCGGGCGAGGCCGCGCAGAGAGCCAAAGGCTCTGTCGTCGGCATGGCGGGCTACCCGGCCGGCACGACGAACGTGCAGTCGGCCGTGCAAGGCATGATCAAGGTGCAGCCCCAAGCCGTCATGATGATTGCGTCAGGTGCGGCCGCAGCCGCGTTCATCGACCAGTACCGCAAGGCCGGCGGCAACGCCCAGCTCTTCGCGAGCGACAGCGTCGACATGGAACAGCTCGCGACCAAGCTGAGCGATGCGCAAATGCAAGGCGTGTCCATCGCTCAAGCCGTGCCCAGTCCGTACAAGATGCAGAGCTTCCTTTCCAAGGAATTCGCCGACGCGGCGGCGAAGGCGGGCACGCTCGAAGTGCCCGTGAGCTACGCGATGCTGGAAGGCTACATCGCCGGCAAGGTGATCGTCGAAGCGCTCCGGCGCCAGGGCCACAACCCGACGCGGCAAGGAATGATCGACACCCTCGGCCGCATGGAGTTCTACGAGATGGGCGGCTACTCCGTGTCGTACCGCCCGGAGATCCGCGCCGGATCGCGCTACGTGGAGCTGACAATCCTCGCCGGCAAAGGCAAGGTGCGGCAGTAAGCCTCGCCGCGCCCGCGATCAGACGATCGCGAGATGTTCCGTGCCCGCGGAAAGATCCTGCGTCTTCGCGCGCTGCGAATTGAGCTTGATCTGCAGGCGCAGGTCGTTCATCGAGTCGGCGTTGCGCAGGGCATCCTCGAACGTGATGATGTTCGTTTCGTACAGATCGAACAGCGCCTGGTCGAACGTCTGCATGCCAAGATTGCGGCTTTTCTTCATGATCTCCTTGATCTCGGAGACCTCGCCCTTGAAGATCAGGTCGGAGATCAGCGGCGAATTGAGCATGATCTCCACCGCGGCCGCGCGGCCCTTGCCGTCCTGCTTGGGAACCAGGCGTTGCGAGATGAAGGCCTTCAGGTTCAGCGACAGGTCCATCAGCAATTGGGGACGGCGCTCTTCCGGGAAGAAGTTGATCACGCGATCGAGCGCCTGGTTCGCGCTGTTGGCGTGCAGCGTCGCCATGCACAAGTGACCGGTTTCGGCGAACGCGATGGAGTGCTCCATGGTTTCGCGATCGCGGATTTCGCCCATCAGGATCACGTCGGGCGCCTGGCGCAGCGTGTTCTTCAGCGCGGCTTCCCAGCTATCGGTATCGAGCCCGACCTCGCGCTGCGTCACGACGCAGTTCTTGTGCGGATGGACGAATTCGACCGGGTCCTCGATCGTGATGATGTGGCCGTAGCTGTTGTCGTTGCGCCAGTCGATCATGGCGGCAAGCGTGGTGGATTTGCCCGAGCCCGTGGCGCCCACCAGGATGCACAGGCCGCGCTTGGACATCACCACTTCCTTGAGCACCTGCGGCACGCCCAGGCCATCGATGGTCGGCAGCACCTGCGGGATGACCCGCAGCACCATGCCCACCTTGGCTTGCTGCACGAACGCGTTCACGCGGAAGCGGCCGATGCCCGGAGGCGAAATCGCGAAGTTGCACTCCTTCGTGCGTTCGAATTCCGCGGCCTGCTTGTCGTTCATGATCGAACGCGCAAGCGCCAGCGTATGCGCGCCCGTCAGCGGCTGCGGCGAAACCTTGGTGACCTTGCCGTCGACCTTGATCGCGGGCGGGAAGTCGCCCGTGATGAAAAGGTCGGAGCCGTTGCGGCTGACCATGAGCTTCAGCAGGTCGTTGATGAATTTCGTTGCCTGGTCGCGTTCCATGACGGTCCTTCTGATCTAGATGCGCTCAACCGGGGAAGTTCTCGGGAATCTTCGCCTTGCCGCGCGCTTCGGCCGGGCTGATCACGTTGCGTTTGACCAGCTCCGACAGGTTCTGGTCGAGCGTCTGCATGCCGAAGCTGTTGCCGGTCTGGATGGCGGAGTACATCTGGGCGATCTTCGCTTCGCGAATGAGGTTTCGGATCGCCGACGTGCCGATCATGATCTCGTGCGCCGCCACGCGGCCCGTGCCGTCCTTGGTCTTGCACAGCGTCTGCGAAATCACCGCCTGCAGCGACTCCGAAAGCATGGCGCGAACCATTTCCTTTTCCTCGGCCGGGAAGACGTCGATCACCCGGTCGATGGTCTTGGCGGCCGACGAGGTGTGCAGCGTGCCGAACACGAGGTGGCCCGTCTCGGCCGCAGTCATCGCGAGGCGGATCGTCTCCAGGTCGCGCATTTCGCCGACCAGGATGCAGTCCGGGTCCTCGCGCAGCGCGGACTTCAGGGCGGCAGCGAACGACAGCGTCATGGGGCCGACTTCGCGCTGGTTCACCAGGCACTTCTTGGATTCGTGCACGAATTCGATCGGGTCCTCGACCGTGAGGATGTGGCCGTACTCCGTCTCGTTCAGGAAGTTGACCATCGCGGCCAGCGTGGTCGACTTGCCCGAGCCCGTCGGGCCCGTCACCAGCACCATGCCGCGCGGCTTGAGCGCCAGATCGCCGAAGATCTTCGGACAGTTGAGCTGCTCGAGCGTGAGGATCTTGGAAGGAATCGTCCGGAATACGGCGCCGGCGCCGCGATTCTGGTTGAAGGCGTTGACGCGGAAGCGCGCGAGGCCGTCGATCTCGAACGAGAAGTCGCACTCGAGAAACTCTTCGTACGCCTTGCGCTGGGTGTCGTTCATGATGTCGTACACCATGGCGTGGACCTGCTTGTGGTCCAGCGCATCGACGTTGATGCGCCGCACGTCGCCGTGCACGCGGATCATGGGCGGCAGGCCGGCCGACAGGTGAAGGTCCGATGCCTTGTTCTTGACGCTGAAAGCCAGCAGCTGGGTAATATCCACGGAGTCCCTCTATGCAAAATGCAGCCGTGCAAAGGCCGAAAAGCGCCAGCCCGGCTGAACCATTATGACCATGATCGCAGTCAACCTCCAGAGTGTTCGCGAGAGGATCGCCCAGGCTTGCGCACAGGCGCAACGCGATGTGAATGAAGTCACGCTGCTGGCGGTCTCCAAGACATTCGGGCCCGAGGCCGTGCGCGAAGCGTGGGACACCGGCCAGCGCGCTTTCGGCGAGAACTACATCCAGGAAGGCGTCGAGAAGATCGAACTGCTCGGCGGCCTGGGCATCGAATGGCACTGCATCGGCCCGATCCAGAGTAACAAGACGCGCCTCGTCGCCACGCATTTCGATTGGGCGCACACGGTCGATCGATTGAAGATCGCGCAGCGCCTGTCGGAGCAGCGCCCCGACGCGATGCCGCCGCTCAATGTGTGCGTGCAGGTGAACATCGATGGTGGCGCGAACAAGTCGGGTGTCGAACCCAGCGAGGTGCTGCAGCTCGCGCGCGACGTGACAATGCTGCCGCGTTTGAAGTTGCGCGGCCTCATGACGATTCCAGAGCCCACGGAAAGTTTTTCCGAACAGCAGGCCGTTCACATGAAGGCGCGCGCGCTTTTCGATGAATTGCGTGCAGCAGGTCTTGCCATCGATACCTTGTCGATGGGGATGACGGGCGATCTGGAAGCTGCGATTGCAGCAGGGAGCACGATGGTGCGGGTGGGAACGGCGATCTTCGGCGGGCGTGCGAAGACATCTAATTAAGACTCTTGTCTTCATTTACCGCTGGTCCATACATTTGTCTCGTGGCGCCAAAAGCTGATGGCGAGATACAAGCCGTGATTCGACCGTCGATTTCGGACGGCCCTCATCGAAGGAGCAAGGATCAATGGCTTCCAACAATTCAAGTGTCAGGTCGGTGTCGGTTCCGACGCCTCGTCACCAGCCCGCGGGCAGCGAGCAACTTACGGCGGCTGCTTCCGGATCTCCTGGCGCAAGGGCAGAGTCTTTTACCCTGTCGGAACTGCACCGGGCGGACGAAGCCCACCATTTGCCGCAGTCCCAATTCGCGCAAAGCCTGAAACTGCTTCGCGACGCCGGCACTTCCGTCGGCGGCAACGAGATTGTTCACTGGACACACCCATTTGAACTTGCACGCATGTCGCACTTGCACGGCAAGCAGGCTTGGCCGGATGACCTCTTCGTTTTCTTTGCAAACAGGCTCAGGGATGAAAGCATCATCGATTGCCCCGGTTCGCATAGCTTCCTGGACGTCCTTTACCAACATCGTGAAAAGCTGAGTCCCAAACAAAGAAACACATTGAAAACGGTCCTCAAGGAGGCGGTGTTTGCGAGCCTTCCACTGCGGGCGGGCAGAGTGCGGTTGCAGCAATTCCTGAATCACGACGGTGACGACTCGCGCGTGGCAGACGCTGCGCGCCTGGCGCAAATGCAAAAGGCGATCAGAAGGCAGGTCGGCGTCGACGAAGCGGCCCAGGGCCTGTTCAAGACGTTTCGCATTGTCGAACTTGGGGAGTCGCGAACGCGCTGTGTGGTTTCGACGGACGATTCCGCGGAATGGTCTTTCGACGTGGACGTGTCTACCAGGAGGATGGCGGCACTATTGGGAGACCGTCACGCACACCTCATGTCCTCGCGCGTCGCCGAATTGATATCCGCTGACGAGATTTCGTACGAGATGGCGCGGATCCAGCATCACGCGGACATGTACGACACGACGCGCAGGGCCGAAACGTGTCTGGGTCTTCCCGATGCGCTGGCGAAGACCCAGCGAAAGAATTGTTGGTCGGATGCTGTCTTCAATCTTCTTTTAGGTCGCAGGCCCGACTCACCGTCTGCGATCGATTTGATGGAAATGAATCGCATCGCGCCGAAGGAGCAAATCCGCAGTGTCCTTGCGGCCCTGAGCCGGCGATCGATTCATGAATCCCTGACTGACATTCAGTGGAACAGAGTCAAGGAATGGGTGGAACGGGCCATTGATCTCGATATGGACGACGAATTGCAAAGCCAAGTCGTTCGTTTCATCATCGATGGGCATAAATCAAAAGCCGTTGCACGCCCTGAGCTCGACCCTAACGGATACAAAGCCGAGGCGCGGGGGTACTTCACGTTCATTCTGACTCACCATCATCCCGATGCCGAAGGACTGAACGATCAGCAGCGCAGACGGGAACAAAAGCTCGTCGATTTCGCGAAAGCCGGCCTCCTCGAACTGGAGCAACCTGAGCAAAAGACAGAACCGAGCCGCAGAGCAAGCCTGAGTCGCCTTTTACCCCGTCTCTCCAGAAGTCCGAGCATTGGCACCTCTGGAGAACGAAGGAGCGGAGGCTTCGTTTCGCCATCCGGCGCGAGTCCCGCACGTGCGGTATCGCAGTCGCCGACGGCGGATTCTGATCTACGCCCGAGGTTCAATGCCCACTTGGCACCTCCAGCCGAACTGCAGCGTTCCCAATCGGCTGGAAGCGGGCGAACCAGATCAACGACCGCGTTTCATTTCGGCGCGCTTTCGCCACTTGATCGCGGCGAGGACGACAAATAACTTTATTTCGCCGCCGGTGGCCGGATCGGCTTGATATCGCCGCAATCCGCGCCCAGCCACTTGCCCGAGCCTTCCATGTTCATGGTCTCGGGCTTGCCCTGCACCTGGGTGTTGACGACCATCTTCATGTGATACGAGTCGGCGGAGGTCAGCGTGTATTCGCCCTCGCCGCTGGATGGCGGGTTGGTGCACGTAAAGGACATCTTCTTCGTGTTGCCTACGCTCGGCTGCAGCGTGGTCTTGCAGTCGCCGCGCTGCTGCTGCGGCATCTGGTTGCGCTCGATCATTTCCTTGGTCATGCAGATCTTCATGGTCATGCCGTTGCCGCCGGCCGTGCCCATCTTCATTCCGCGCTGCGCCATCATCTGTTCGACCATCTTGCGCTGCTCGGGCGGCATGTTGGCCATCTGCTGCTGCATCTGCGCCATGTGTTGTTCCATCTGCCCGCTCGCGGTCTTCGTCTGCTGCGTGATCTCCCACAGCCCGGGCTTCATCTGCGATTGAGCGAAAGCGCCGCCGGCGGCGAGCGCCAATGCGGCAATGACGAACTTCCTCATGCAACCCTCCAGTGGATGAACAAAGAAAACCGCATTCTGCGTCAAGGCAAGGCGGCTTGACGCACGGCGCGTTCCCAGCGCGCCATCAGTTCCGCGGCGCGACCGGCATCGAGTGTGGGAAGGAAGCGACGCTCCACCGCCCAGAGCTTCGAAAGCTCGTCGGTGCTGCGCCAAACGCCGCACGCCAGGCCCGCCAGATACGCAGCGCCCAATGCAGTGGTCTCCGTCACCGCGGGGCGAATCACCGGGATGCCGAGAAGATCGGCCTGGAACTGCATCAGCAAGTCGTTCACGCAGGCACCGCCGTCCACGCGCAGTTCGCTCACGGGTGCCGCGCCTGCCGCAGCCGCATCGCGGCCCATCGCCTGCAGCAGTGCCGCACTTTGGTAAGCGATGCTCTCCAGCGCCGCGCGTGCAATGTGCGCGACGGTCGTCCCGCGCGTGAGCCCCGTGATCGTGCCGCGCGCATCGGGCTTCCAGTAAGGTGCGCCCAGGCCGGTGAAAGCCGGCACCATCATCACGCCGCCCGCGTCGGGCACCGTTTCCGCAAGCGCCTGGACTTCGGTGCTCGCCTTGATCGCATGCAGACCATCGCGCAGCCACTGCACGACAGCGCCACCGACGAACACGCTGCCCTCGATCGCGTACTCGGGTTTGTTCGTCAGCTGCGCGGCGCTCGTCGTCACCAGACCGTTCGCCGACTGCTGGAAGCGCGTGCCCGTGTGCATCAGCATGAAGCAACCCGTGCCGTACGTGTTCTTGGCCATGCCTTCCTTGAAGCAGGCTTGTCCGAACAGCGCCGCCTGCTGGTCGCCCGCCACGCCACCGATGACGATGGGCGCACCCAGCAGCGAAGCCTGCGTCTGGCCATAGTGCGCCGATGACGGCAGCACTTTCGGCAGCAGCGATTCGGGCACATCGAAAAGCTTGAGGAGCTCCGCGTCCCAGCGGTTGTCGTGCACGTTGAAGAGCATCGTGCGCGACGCATTGCTCACATCGGTGGCGTGCAGCGCGCCGCCCGTGAGCTGCCACATCAGCCACGAATCCATCGTGCCGAAAGCGAGCTCGCCCTTGTCGGCTTGCGCCCGCGCGCCGGGCACGTTCTCGAGCAGCCACGCAATCTTCGTGGCGGAGAAATACGAGTCCACCAGCAGGCCCGTGCGCTGCTGGATCAACTTGTCGTGCCCCGCCTGGCGCAGCCGCGCGCACATCGGCTCGCCGCGCCTGTCCTGCCACACGATCGCGTGATGAATCGGCTGGCCGGTCTGGCGATTCCACAGCATCGTGGTCTCGCGCTGGTTCGTGATGCCGATGGCGCGGATCGCCTTCGCATCGAGCTTTGCTTTCGCGAGCACCTCGCGCGCGGTGGCAAGCTGCGTGCGCCAGATCTCCATCGGATCGTGCTCGACCCAGCCCGGCTGTGGATAGATCTGCGGCAGCTCCTGCTGGGCGATCGCAACGATGCGGCCTTGCGCGTCGAAGACGATGCTGCGCGAGCTGGAGGTTCCCTGGTCGAGTGCGAGAAGAAAGCTCATGCCCGCGATTTTCTTCCCGGCTTCGCACCTTTCGCCTGCGGGGTTGTCCTATGCGGCGGCTGTGCGCATCGTCACGAACTCCTCGGCCGCCGTCGGATGGATGCCGATCGTGGCGTCGAAGATCGCTTTCGTCGCACCCGCCTTCATCGCAACGGCAAAGCCTTGCACGATCTCGCCCGCATCCGCGCCGACCATGTGCAGGCCCACGACGCGGTCGGTCGCCTTCTCGACGATGAGCTTCATGAAAGTGCGCTCGCCGCTGCCCGACAGCGTGTGCTTCAGTGCCTTGAATTCGCTCTTGTAGACTGTGATGTCGCCGAAGTGCCGGCGAGCCCGCGCTTCGCTGTAGCCCACGGTGCCGATGTTCGGATGCGTGAAGACTGCCGTCGGCACGAAGTCGTAGCTCATGTCACGCTTGCCCTCGCCGAACAGGCGATCGACAAGCGTCATCGCCTCGGCCAGCGCCACCGGCGTGAGCTGCATGCGTGCGGTGACGTCGCCCACCGCGTGGATCGACGACACGTTGGTGGTGTAGTGCTTGTCCACGACGATCGCGCCGTCCTTGCCTTGCGACACGCCGACGACATCGAGGCCGAGCCCCGCGACGTTCGGCACGCGCCCCGTCGCGTAGAGCACCGCATCGACTTGCAGCTTGCGGCCATCGGTCAACGAGACGACAAGGCCGTCGGATTGTTTGTCGATCGAAGCCACGTCGGTGTTCAACTGCAAGTCGACACCATGTTTTTGCATTTCACCCGCGACATGCGCGCGCACGTCGTCGTCGAAGCCGCGAAGCACTTGTTCTCCGCGATAAAGTTGTGTCACCTCCGCGCCGAGTCCGTTGAAGATCGATGCGAACTCGCAGGCGATGTAGCCGCCCCCGACGACCATCAGGCGCTTCGGGAACGGCTCGATGTCGAACATGCCATCGGACACGACCACATGCTCGCAGCCGTGAAACTTCGGCACCGTCGGCCGTCCGCCTGTCGCGACGAGGATATGTTTTGCGCGAAAGTGTTCGCAGCCGGAAGCGGTTTCCACGTCGACGGTGTGCGACGTCGCGAGCCGCGCCCAGCCTTCGACGATCTGCACGCCGGCGCTGGTGAGGAGGTTGCGGTATACATCATTGAGCCGTGCGATCTCGTTCGCGCGATTTGCGCGCAGCGCGTGCCAGTCGAACGTCGGCTCACCCACGTTCCATCCGAACCCTGCCGCGTCGCGGAAGTCGTCCGCGTAGTGCGCCGCGAAGCTATAGAGCTTCTTCGGAATGCAGCCGACGTTGACGCAGGTGCCGCCCAGCTGCGCGGCTTCGGCCACGACGACCTTCGCACCGCGCAGCGCCGCCATTCGCGCGGCGCGCACGCCGCCGCTGCCGGCGCCGACGACGAAGAGATCGCATTCGTGTTCCATGTCTGCATTGTCGTGGCAGCGGCAAAGACCTTTCTAGCGCAAGGCGACGGTCGCGCGCTTCCACTGCGGGTCCTGCCAGCGGCGGAAGCTCCCGAGCTGCGCGGCGTCGGATGACTGGCGCGTGGACGTCATCGAATCGAGGCTCACGATCTCGAAGCTGTGGCTCCATCTGCCGTTGCTGCCGCGCGCCTCCCGTGCGACGAGCATCTGCCGCCCGCCCGGCACCCAGCCTGCGAAATCGACATAGCCCAGGCGAGGATCGACGTTCGCGGGCGGCAGCACATCGATGGCCCATGCGTTGCCGCGCTTGCGGAACACCCACAGTTCGCGCCAAGCCTCGAGCGGCTGCACGGCGAGCGCGAGCGTGTTGCGTTCGCGGTTGAGAGTCGCGGATTGAGGAAACACGAGCGCGTAGGTGCAGCGGCGCGCGAGCGGATGGCTCTCGTCGTTCTTCATGTCGACAAGCAGCACGCAGGTCTCGCCGGGCGCGCCCGGTTGAATGACGATCGACGGTTGCCCCGCGATCTTCGGAACCGGCTCGACCGCCCAGCGCGACGCGCTCACGCGCATGGCTGTGTCGTTGTACGTGGACTGGTCGGCGTCCGTCAGGTCCGTTTTGCTCACCGACATCAACTCCGCCAGCGCGCGTTGCGCCGCAACCGTCGCTGCGCCGCCGGTGCGCGCCCGCTCGTACGCCAGGGCGGCCCAAACCTGCGCGCGCCGCATGTGCACGCGATTGCCCATGTACTTCGGCAAGGTTGCCGCATCGACATGCTCGAGCACGTCGGCTCGCCACTCGTCGGCGGCAAGGCGCTTCGCCGGCTGCGGTGGTGAGGGGATGCATTCGCCGCGCGTCAGCCCGAGCACCGCACGCGCCTGTTGACCGGGGCTGGGGTTCATCGCCAGCACGCGCCGGAAAGCGTCGCCGTCGTAGCAGACCTGCATGCGCCCGCCCTGCTCCTCGCTGCGGAACACGACGCCGTAGTGCGACGCGACGTCGACATGCGCGGCGAGCGTCGCTTGCGCGGTCTTGGGCAGTTCACTGCCCGATGAAACCCGGTCCGCGAGCCGGTCAGCCATCGTGCCGAGTGCATCGAGTGCTTCCGCGCCTTCGCTGCCTTTCAACGTCTCGGCAGGCGCAGCCTTCAGGTACGCCGCGGCGAATGCAATGCCCATCGCCTCTGCGCCGGGCATGTCGCGCACGAAGCGCACGACCGCCAGCAGGTCGGGTGCGTCGGCCGCGGTCATCGTCAGCCGTCGCAAACTGCTTGCGCGAATGAAGCCGCCGCGTTCGCGCTGGTGGTCCCACACTTGCAGGTAGTCGAGCCGCTCGCCGCGAACCTCGAGCAACTCGCCCTGCCGCAGTTGCGCCTGCTGCTGCGCCGAATCGCGCGGCGCTGCGCGAAGCGCGGCCTGATCGACGATCACGATCGCAGCGTCTTGCGACTGCGCGGTTCCGGGCTCGAACACCGGAGCCGCCATGCTCAGCGAGCAAGCCAACGTTGCAGCGATGAAAGAAATGACGCGTCGCATGCTCACTCCTTCGCCGATGCCTGACGGCCGAGGATCGCGTCGCCGATGAAGCCGCCGTCGCGCGGTGGCGGCGCGATGATGACCTGCACCTTGTCGGAGAGCTTGTCCGCGAGGGTCTTTTGCACGAGCAGCGGATGCAGCGTGATGACCCTGCCTTCGCGCTCCATCTGCTCGGCGCTCACCTTGCCCACTCGTTCGAGCCGCCACGCTTCGGCATCGGCGAGCTTCTTGCGCGCGTCGGCCTCGCCGCCTGCTTCGATACGCCGCGCCTGCGCCGTGGCCTCGGCCGCTTTCACGCGCGATTGTTTGTCCGCTTCCGCTTCGAGTTTGCGCTGTTCGATCTGGCGCTCCTTGAAGGGCAGCACATGCTTCATCGCTTCTTCCTGCGCCTTGGCCGCGATCACCTGTTCGCGCGCGGCGGCTTCGGCCTGCACTTCGCGCCGCGCCTTTTCCGCATCGGCCTCGAGTTCGGTTTCCTTCACGCGCTTTTCCTTCAGCTCCAGCGTGTACACCATCTTCTGCGTCTCGAGTTCCTCGGCAAGCAGGCGCTCCATGCCGCGCCGATAGTCCGCGGGAAGATCGACCTTGCCCATCTGCACCGACTTGAGCAGCACGCCGTCGCTCGCAAGCCGCGTGCGCAATTCGCTTTCGATCGCCTGCTGGATTTCCGCGCGCTTGACCGAAAAGATCTCGCGCACCGTGTAGCGCGCAAACACCTTGTAGATCACGCCTTGCACCGCCGGCTCGACGATCTCGCATTCGATGTTGTCGGGCAGGCTTCGCGAGTTCGACGCGACGCGCGCCGGGTCGAGCGCATAACGCACCGCGAGGTCGACACCGAGCGACAGCCCCTCGATCGACTGCAACGGCGCCGTGCCGCTCGCGCTGCGCGCGTCCTGCGGGCGATACACCTGGTCGCGCAGCGAGTACACATGGAAGTCGTAGACCCCCGGCACGACCAGCACGCTGCCTTCGCGCCACAAGGTCGCGTGGCCCGTGAGCTGGTTGGTCCGCACGCCGATCTCGCCGCGATCCACCTTGTCGACTGGCGGATGTTTGTAGAGCGCCCATGCGCCGACGCACAGCACCGTGATGACGATGATGGTGTTGCGTGCGGCGCAGAGTGTGGCCAAGGTTGATTCGGCGCTGAATGGGACGGGGGCGTCGGTGGCCGGGCGCGCGCCGCGCGAAATTGCACGCGACACGGCACGGCGAATTGCGCGCACGAAGACATTGAGACGATGCAGCATGTTCGCACTCCTTCAATTGCCCATCGCCCAGAGCTGCGCGCTGGGACTGTTGCCGCCGGGCTGCGCCTGCGTCGACAGCAGCAGGTACGTTTCATCACCGACTTCGACAAGAAAGTCCGGCAGGCCGTCGCCGTCCAGGTCCGCCACGGCCCTCACCATCGTCGCGGCTGCGGGCAGGCCGAGCATGTAGCTGTGCACCGAGCCCGCGTAGCTGATCTCGTAGCGCATCCCGTCGCGATCGCTTTGCACGATGAAGGAGAACGGCGTCTTGTCCAGCGCGAAGGTGTATTCGGTGCCGACCTTCGGCCTGAGCTCACCTGCGACGAATCGCACGGTCGGTCGCACACCTTCGGCCAGGCGCGTGCCGGGCACTCGCACGTACACGGCGCCTTCGGGGTCGCCCGGCTCGGCCTGGCTGGGCATCATCGCGCGCACGTCGACGGTCTTGCGGCCCGGCGACACGCGGTACCAGCCGTCCACCGGCCAATCGGGCGACGGCACGTTGGCGACTTCGCAGCGCCAGTCGTCGGCCCCCAGGATGTAGCCCTCCTCGGTGATGCCCGAGGCCCAGGCACACGCGGCGAAAGCGCCGGCAGCCCACAGGGCGGTGATCTGGTGCAGGGCCTTGCGGTGGATCGTCTTCATCGTCTTCTCCTTGCGAGTGTTGCCAGCGGTGTGGCGATGAAGTCATTCTTCGAATCGGGCGCGGAGCGAACAACGCGTGCGCGATGCCAATGTCTTCCGGCCCCGGAAGAAATCTTCCGGGGCTTTGCGCGCAGGCGCCGGGATAATCGCCGCATGACTCTCGTCGCTGTGATCGAAGACGACGCGCCCACCAGCCGCCAGCTCGCCGGATGGATCAGCGCAGCGAAGCCCGGCATCGACGTGCATCAGTGGTTCGACCGCGACAGCGCGGAAGCCGCGCTCGCGCGCGAGCACTACGACGTGGTCGTGCTCGACATCGAGCTGGGGCGCGAACGCCACGCGGGCGTGGCCCTCATCAACGCGATCAACAAGCAGCGCCAGGGCACGCCGGTGCTTGTCGTCTCCGCGATGCCCGCGGCCATCTACCGCAGCATCATGAAGGCGCTCGACGCGTGGGACTACCTGCAAAAGACGACCTTCGAGGAAGCGGACTTCGTCGAGACCTTCCTCGAGATCCTGCGCGTCGCGAAATCGGCGCCCGCCGCGGCGCGGCCGACATCGCAGCTGTCGCTCGATCCGCTGTGGCAGCGCACGCCGACGTGGAAGGGCCGGCGCATCAACCTGCCGCTCACCGCGCAGCGCATCCTCGCGACGCTCCACCAGCACGCGGGCGAAGTGGTGTCGTACGAAGAGCTGTTCGATGTCGTGAAAAGCGGGCGTAATCGCGACAACGTGCGCAAGCATGTGAGCACGATCCGCGATGCGATCCGTGAAGTCGACGCTGCATTCGACGGCATCGAGAACGTGCCCATGCGCGGCTTTCGCTGGAACTCGAAGTGAAGCTCGCCTCTTTCGCCCGGCGCATCCTCTTTCGCGGCGTGTTCCTGCTGCTCGCGATCGCTACCGTTGCGCTCGCGCTCGTGCTGCTCAAGGAGGAAAAGCAGCGCAGCTGGAGCGACTACCGCGAAGGCTTTCGAAAGACACAGGCCGAGGTCCTCGCGCGCTTGCGTCATCCCGCGGGCGTGCTTGCGCTGCTCAACCCCGGCATGAGCGAGCAGGCGACGCCTTTGCATCCGGTGCTGCTGCCCTATGCGGGGCTCGATTTCGAAGACCAGAACAAGGCGCAGCAGGCGGTTGAACTCGCAGGCTGCTCGGTGCGTTATCCGGACGGCAGCGGCGTGTGCGCGGCCGTGGGCAGCAATCCGTACACCGGCGGATTCATCTATCTCGTGGGCTCGTTCGCTGCGACGGAGATGGTTCCGCGCGACCCGGGCTCGCTCGACATCACCGCAGCGCATCGCGCGGTCGTCACGCTCGCGATGCGCGGCACCACGACGCAGTGGATCGCGCCTTTCGAGCTGCTGTCGGACAACACGAACGGTTCCATCCGTGGCCGCCTCGTCGCTTTCGCCGACCCGGGTGACGCGCCGCTTGCGGAAGACGCAAAGCCGCTGCACGATTTCCGCGGCTGGCTGTGGCAGACGGGCGTGTGCGCGGACGGCAGCGAAGAGACCCCGCATTGCGCAAGGCACGCATTCTTCTCGATCCGGCTGCCAGTCGAAGCGTTTCGGGAAGCGCTCTTCCAGAACAAGCGCCCCGTGTGGCCGCCCGCCGACCTGCCCGAGATCCGGGTGCGTATGCGGATGTACGCACCCGATGTCGATGGCAAAACCGGCGTGCCGATCTTCGACACCGACGCGCCCGGCGGCGAGGCGCCCGCGTCGCTGAACGACATCCGCAAAGCGCTGCTGCCGGGCGAGACGCTCACCGTGCGGCGGCTTGCCGCGACGACGCAGGCGCCGCTCGTCTTCAAGGGCAAGGACGAAGGGCCGCGCGCGTCACCCCTCATCACGCGCCTGATCCGGCGCTTGCCGCTCGAAGGGCCGGGCCTTCCCGCGCCGACGCGCGACGTGATCACGACGCCCGTGGGCAATTACGAAGTGATCCTCTCGGGCGATGCGCGCGGGGTCGAGCGATCGCTCGCCGCTGTCGCAACGCGAATGTCGTGGTACGTGGGCGCGATGCTCGCGGCGATCGTCATCGCGTGGCTCGTGATCGAGCTGGGCCTCATTCGCCGCATCACCGTGCTCACGCGCCGCGCGGCGGCCGTGTCGCGCAACGTGCAAGGCGAGCGCGTGGACCAGAGCCTCGCGCGGCTCGATGTCTCCGACCTGCGCGGCAGCGACGAGATGGGCATTCTCGCGGCGGGCCTGGACGATTTGCTCAAGCGCGTGAAGGATGACGTTCAGCGCGAGCAACTGCGAGCGCAGCAGGAACGGGGCATGCTGCAGGCCGTCGGCCACGAGATCCTGTCGCCGCTGCAATCGCTCATGGTGCTGCACCCGAATGCGGACGACGCGGGCCATCGCTACGTGCAGCGCATGCAGCAGGCGGTGAAGGTGCTTTACGGACAGGCGTCGCCGAGCGAGGCATTGGCCGCTGCGACCATGGATGTCGCGACGCTCGATCTCGACGCCTTCCTCGCGCAGGTCGCATCGAACGCGCACTTCGCGGGCATCGAGGAGGTCAAGTACGACGCGCGCGGCGAGCCGGTGCACGTGCGTGCCGACGAGTTCGCGCTGGAAGACGTGGTCACGCATGTGCTGCGCAACGCGGACCGCCATCGCACGCCGTCGACGCCGATCTCGATGTCGCTTTCGGTGGCCGACAAGACGGCGACGATCGCCATCCGTAACGAGGGCCCGGCGATCGATCCATGGATCATCGAGCGCATCTTCGAGTACGGCGTGTCGGACGCGGCGCAAGCCGGTCATCGCGGGCAAGGGCTTTTCGTCGTGCGAACCTATCTCGCGAAGATGGGCGGCACGGTGCGCGCGCGCAACGACGCGGGCGGCGTCACGTTCGAGTTGGCTCTTCCGCTGCTTTGACTTCGCGCTGCGGAAGCGATGCGATCTGCACCGCGGCGAGCGCCGGGTAGATCGGCCGTGCGATCCAGCGTGCGATGAGGCTCGCGAGCAGCGTCCCCGCCATGAGGCTGAGCACCATGGAATGTCCGTCGACCATTTCCATCACGATGATGAACGCGGTGATCGGCGCCTGCGTGATCGCGGCGAGAAAACACGCCATGCCCATCGCGATGAGTGCCGGCGACTGCGCGCCGACGTGGCAGATCAGTGCGACGTCGCTGCCGATGCCCGCGCCGATGGCGAGCGACGGCGCGAACAATCCGCCCGGCACACCCGACCACACAGCCAGCCATGTTGCGACGAATCGCAGCGTGACGTACAGCAGCGGCAACGACGCGTTGCCCGCGACGAGCGATTTGGTGAAGTCGTAGCCGCTGCCGAACGTGGCACCGCCGCTCGCCCATCCGATACAGGCAATCGCCAGCCCGCAGGCCGCTGCGAATCGAATGGGAAAGCGTTTCTTCAGCGCGCTGAACCTGTCGCTGCCGCCGACGATGGACGTGTAGAGCAGGCGCGAGAAGACGCCGCCGGCCAATCCGGCGAGCGTGACGACGAGCGCCGCGGGCCCCGCGAATTCGAGCGACAGCGGCAGCGTGCGGATCACGCCGAAATACGTCGAGTTGCCGAACACCGACACGGCGATCAGGCCGGCGAGCACGATCGCGGCGACGACGAGGCCGCTGTTTCGCTGCTCGATGCGCGGTGTCAGCTCCTCGATCGCGAACATCACGCCGGCCAGTGGAGCATTGAATGCGGCCGCGATACCGGCGGCGCCGCCGGCCACGAGAAGGCCGTGCGTCTTGATGGAAACGCCGCGCGGCAACCAGCGCCGCGCATGCAGCATCACGCCCGCTGCGATCTGCACGGACGGCCCTTCGCGGCCGATCGCGAGCCCGCCCAAGAGCCCGGACGCCGTCAGCGCCGTCTTCGCAATCGCGAGGCGCAGCGACACGAAGCCGCCGCGCAAGCCAGCGGGCATCTCGGGGCGCAATGCCGCGATCACCTGCGGAATGCCGGAGCCCGCCGCGCCGGGAAAGAACTTGCGCGTGATCCAGACGATCAGCGCACACAGCAGCGGCGTCACGAGAAACGGCGCCAGCGGCTGCCATCCCAGCACCGACATGAAGACGTGGATCGCGCGGTCACTCAGCCATGTGAGTGCCACGACGCTGGCACCTGCAAGCGCGGCGTACGCGAGTACGATGCAACGGGCAATCCATTCGCGGTGATCGGCAAGATCTTTTCGGATCGCCTGGAGAAACTGCGGCTGCCCGTGTGCGGCGTGAACGTCGTGCATGCGAGAATTGTATTTGTCCAAATTCAAGCGACCGGGAGCTGGCGATGCGTACGCAGGAACCGAAATGGCCCGCCGTGGTGCTGATAGTGGTCCTCGCCGGCGCGGCCGGGTTCTGGTGGTGGTACACGCAACATCGCGCCACTGTCGCACCTGCGCCGATAGCGAGCGCGCCTGCGGCGCCCCGCGTTGCGGCGCCCGTTGCATCGGGCCCGGCTTATCCGCTGGACACTGCCAACGAAGCACCGCTCGCCAATGCGGATATCGAGCCGGCGCTCATCCAGCTCTTCGGTTCGTCGGCCGTGAAGTCGTTCCTGCAGACCGGCGATTTCCCGCGCCGCGTGGTTGCCATGATCGACAACCTCGCCCGCTCGCACGCGCCTTCCGCGGTGTGGCCCGTGAAGCCCGCGCCGGGGCGGTTCACCGTCGAGGAGACTGCGCAAGGGACAACCGTCGCCGCGTCGAACGCGCATCGCTATGCGCCCTTCGTGCATTGGGCGGCGGACATCGACGCGAAGAAGGCGGTGGCGCTCTACCGGCGCATGTACCCGCTGCTCGAGAATGCGTATCGCGAGCTCGGCCTCGGAAACCGCTACCTCAACGATCGCGTGATCGAAGTCGTCGATGCATTGCTCGCCACGCCCGAGCCGCAAAGCGCGCCGCTTGTCCAGCTCGAGGAGGTGAAGGGGCCCTACCCGTCCGAAAGGCCGTGGGTGCGATATCAATACGTCGACCCTGAACTGGAATCGCTGGCTGCGGGCCAGAAGATCCTCGTGCGTGTCGGCCCGGCCAACGAACGCATCCTCAAGCGAAAGCTCTCGGAACTTCGGTTGCTGCTGGTGCAACCGAAGCTCAAGCCGGCATCGTCAGCTTCCTGAGGCTCAGCGGCGTCTTGCCGCGAGCAACGAGTCCAGCACCGCCACGAGCTTGCGGGCATCGACAGGCTTTGTCATGTGTGCGTCGAAACCGGCCGCGGCTGCTTCGCGCTCGTCGGCTTCCTGGCCCCAGCCCGTGGCCGCGACAAGAACTATCTTGCGGCCCCAGTCTGCGGCGCGCACGCGCCGCGCGACCTCGTGGCCGATGAGATCGGGCATGCCGATGTCGATCACGGCAGCGTCGGGGCGGCGCAGCTCGATGACCTTGAGCGCCTCGGTGCCGCTCGTCACGCGCACCGTCCCGAACCCGGAGAGCTCCAGCATCTTGGCCATGCCCCAGCCTGCATCCTCGTTGTCGTCGGCGACGACGACGAGGCCGCGCCGGCAGGTGGCGGGCTTCGCGTCTCTCGCGTTCCCGCTGTCCGCCGGCGCGCGCGCGCTCGCGACGGCGCCCGGCAGCACGACGCGGAACTCGCTGCCCTTGCCGGGCCCGGCCGATTGCGCGCTCACGCGGCCGCCATGCATCTCGACGAGGCTTTTCACCAGTGCGAGCCCGATGCCCAGGCCCTGCGCGCGGTCCTTGCCGCTGGCGCCCTGCGTGAACATCTCGAACATCGATTCAATTTCCGCGGGGTCCATGCCCATGCCGCTGTCTTTCACCGTCATCTCGAGCTCGCCCGCGACCAGCTTCGCACCGACGGCGATCGTGCCGCCCCACGGTGTATAGCGGATCGCGTTGGCCAGCAGGTTCGACAGCACCTGCCCGAGGCGGGCGGCGTCGCCGTCGAGTTCGATGTCGCCCGGCGGCATGTCGAGATTCAACGTATGGCCGGCTTCCTGCAGCAGCGACTTCGTCGTTTCGAGCGCATTGCCGACGATCGCCGACAGCCGCACGCGAGAGCGCTTGAGTTCGAGCCGCCCCAGCTTCATGCGGGAGACGTCCTGCAGGTCGTCCAGCAGCATCTTCATTCCGCGCGCCTGGCGCTGCACCACGCGCGCTGCGTCGCGCACGTCTTCGGCGCGTGCGTCCGGTGCAGTCATCAGCCCGGACGCGCTGTCGATCGACGCGAGCGGATTGCGCAGCTCATGCGACAGCACCGCAAGGAAGCGGTCCTTCGCCGCGTCGGCCGCCAGCAGGTCGGCGCGGGCCTTCTCGGTGTCGGCGAGCGCGCGCACCAACGCGTCGGCCGACCGCTTGGACTCGGTGATGTCGCGGACCACCGCCGTGCCGGCGATCACCTTGCCCGATTCGTCGCGAATCGGCGAGATGCTGATCGACACGTGCAGCTCGCTGCCGTCCCTGCGGCGCCGCACTGTCTCGTGGTTTTCGATGGCCTGCGCCGAAGCGATTCGCGCGACCAGTGCCTGCTGGTCCGAAGCGTTGCCGGCCGCGAGGATGGACAGGTGCTTGCCGACCGCCTCGCCGGCCTTGTGCCCGAAAATGCGCTCCGCGCCGCCGTTCCACGAGAGGATCGAGCCGTCCAGGGAGAAGCTGATGATCGCGTCCGACGACGCGGTGACGATCGCCGACAGCCACAGGCGCATCTGCATGTCGCTTTTCGCGTGGCCGAGCTCGTCGATATTGATCGACTCCGGCGGCAGCCGCCGCTTGTCCTCGAGGTTGAAGTAATCCAGCAGGCGCCGGGGAATTTCCCTGGCCGGCAACACCCAGTCCACCATGCCGGTGGCGATCGAGGCGCGGGGCATGCCCGCGTGCTCGGATTCCTCGGGGTCCTGCGCGATCGTGAGGCCGCCGCGCTCCTTGACGCGCTTGATGCCGATCGCGCCGTCGCCATCGGCGCCGGAAAGCACGACCGCTGCGGAATGCGGGCCATACGTGTCCGCGAGCGTTGCGAAAAACAGGTCGACCGCGACGTGCCGGCCGGGATCGGCGGGCATCTCCTGCAGTTCGAGCATGCCGTCCTCGACCTTCAGCGCGTAGCGGGGCGGGATCACGTAGACATGGTCGGACTCGATGCGCACCGCGCGCGACACCTGCGTCACCGGCATAGCCGTCGCTCGCTGGAGCAGTTCGGCCAGCGTGCTCTCGTGCCCCGGCGGCAAATGCAGCACGACGACGAACGCCAGGCCGGAATCGGTCGGCATCGCCTCGAAGAACGTCTTGAGCGCGGTGATGCTGCCGGCCGACCCACCCAGGCCGACGACGGAAAGAGGGTCATAGTCGCAGGCCGGCGCCCGATCGTCGTCTCGCGCTTGCGTTGCTCCGCTTTGCTCCGCCATTCGGGACCCCGCTTCGATGCGAGGAATTATGCGCCGCCGTCGCCGCGATCTTCGATGATTGAAACTCGACATTGGCCATCCAGGCGTCGGACGAATCCGACGTTGGCCCTGCTTGGCAGATGACCGCTTTTTCGCGGGAGCCTCCTCAAACTGCATGCATGGCCTACAGCAGCATCCTCGGCGCCGACAGCGCGCCCACCCAGCCGGACGGGCGCGACGCGCAAGCGCTCGGACCGAGCGACAACTCCGACAGCGGCAGCGACACGATCGGCACGCCGGAAGCGCATGCGGATAGCGATGCCGTCGGCACGGGCGAGCGCGGCGGCGTGAATCCCGACGAAGGCCGCGAAGGCGCAGACATCCTGCCCGACCACGTGGTGGAACTGACGCAGCAGGAACGGGCGCACGCGTCGCAACCCGATCTCGAAGACCTGACGGACCTCGATGCGAACGACGTCGAGGCAAACGCCGATCAGGATTCCGAGGACACGTAGCCCGGCATCGTGAACTGCGCAGCCCGAAGCTGGTCGCGCAGTTGCGTTGCTGCGTCTTCATGCAGCGCGACGAGCGGCGGGCGCACCACGGCCCAATCCGGCTGACCGGAGAACTCGGCGATGGTCCGCTTCATCGCGGGAATCATCGCCGGGCCCTGGAAGATGTTGCGGACCGCGTCGGCACGCGATTGCAGCTGCGCGCCTTCGGGCGTGTTCCATTTGTCGTACACCGCACGGATGCCCGCAGGGTTCACGTTGACCGTCGCGCTGATGCAGCCCGCCGCGCCCAGCGGCATCGCCTGCGACAGAAGCGATTCGCTCGCGGGAAAGACATCGAAGCCGTCTTTCGCGAAGGCATTGAGCATCGCTTCCGTGTTGTCCCACACGCCCGACGAATCCTTCGCGCCCACCACCGTGCGCGGATAGCGCCAGCGCAGCATCTCGATCAGCCTCAGCGTGATCGGCACCTGCGTGACCTGCGGGATGTGATAGAGGTACACGCGCAAGTCGTCGCTCGCGACCTGCTCGATCACCTGGGCGTAATAAGCGAAGAGCCCTTCCTCGCTCACGCCCTTGTAGTAGAAGGGCGGCAGCATGAGGGCGCCCGCGGCGCCGTTTTTCACCGCGTGACGCGTGAGCGTGATCGCATCGGTGATCGAGCATGCGCCGGTGCCGGGCATCATGCGTGCAGCAGGCACGCCGGCCTCGAGCAACGCGTCGGTCAATCGCAGCCGCTCGTCCACCGACATCGAATTGGCTTCGGAGTTCGTTCCGAAAATGGCAAGGCTTGCCCCGCTGCCCAGCAGCCATCGGCAATGTGCGATGAGGCGTTCGGTGTCGGGCTCGTAGTTCGCACGAAAGGGCGTGACCACCGGCGCGAGCACGCCGCGCAAGCGTTCGGTCATTCCGGAATTCTCCCTTTCGTCTGCGCCGCGCGAAGAAAGTCGAAGTCCACACCGCGATCCGCCTGCGTGACGGCCTGCTGGAAGAGCTTTTCGTAGCCGCGCTCCGCCGTGGGCATTTGCACCGGATTTTCCTTCGCGCGCTTCGCCAGCTCCTGGTCGCTCACCAGCAGCGATATCTCGCGGTTCTTCACCGACAGGCGAATGCGATCGCCGCTTTGCACGTGCGCGAGCGGCCCACCGATGGCGGACTCGGGCGTGACGTGCAGCACGATGGTGCCGAAAGCGGTGCCGCTCATGCGGCCGTCGGAGATGCGAACCATGTCCTTGACTCCGGCGCGCGCGAGTTTCATCGGGATCGGAAGGTAGCCCGCCTCGGGCATTCCGGGCGCGCCCTTCGGCCCGATGTTCTTCAGCACGAGGATGTCGTCGGCCTTCACGTCGAGGCCGTCGCTGTCGATGCGCTCCGCCAGGTCCTGCGCGTTCTCGAACACGACGGCGCGGCCTTCGTGTTCCATCAGCTTTGCATCGGCGGCGGACTGTTTGATGATCGCGCCGCCGGGGGCGAGATTGCCGCGCAGCACCGCGATGCCGCCTTGTGGAAAGATCGGATTGGATCGCGAACGCACGACGTCCTGCGCAAAGCCGGGCCCGCTTTCCTCGATGAGCCGGCCAAGCGTGCGGCCGGTGACCGTGAGTGCATCGAGCTTGAGCAATGGCTTCAGTTCGCGCAGCAGCGTCGCCATGCCGCCGGCCTTGTGGAAATCCTCCATGTAGTGCGCGCCGGAGGGCTTGAGGTCCACCAGCACCGGCGTATCGCGGCCCATGCGATCGAGCGCGCCGAGATCGATGTCGTATCCCAGCCGCCCAGCGATCGCCGCGAGGTGCACGATGCCGTTGGTCGAGCCGCCGATCGCGAGCAGCACGCGCAAGGCGTTGTGGAAAGCGTCGGGCGTGAGGATGCGATCGATCGTGAGCTTTTCTTTCGCAAGGCCCACGGCGCGTGCGCCCGTTTCCTCGGCGACGCGAATGCGATCGGCCGTCACGGCCGGTGGCGACGCCCCGCCCGGCACTGTCATGCCCAGCGCTTCGGCGACGCAGGCCATCGTGCTGGCCGTGCCCATCACGGAGCACGTGCCCACGCTTGCGACGAGCTGGTTGTTCACGTCGCTCACCTCGCCTTTATCGATCTCGCCGCCGCGGAACTTCGCCCAATAGCGGCGGCAGTCGGTGCACGCGCCGACGCGCTCGCCGCGATGCGCACCGGTGAGCATCGAGCCGGTGACGAGCTGGATGGCCGGCACGTTCGCG
>DATJJL010000155.1:0-3894 GCA_035492155.1 Ramlibacter sp.
CCCGATCGAAGGATCCACGCCCGAGAGAATCCGCTGCGCCTTGCCGAACGAATAGCAAGTCAGCACGCTCGCGCGCTGGTGCTCTACGTTGCGCGCCCACCAGGCGTTGATCGCGCCGAAGAGCTCGTCGTCCTCGCACCAGCGATAAATCGGCAGGCCGAAGGTCGATTCGGTGATGAACACGTCGCAACGCACCGGCTCGAAAGGCGCGCACGTACGATCCGGCGCAACCTTGTAGTCGCCGCTGGCCACCCACACTCGGCCTTCGTGTTCGAGCCTCACCTGCGCCGAGCCGAGCACATGGCCCGCGGGGTGCAACGAGAGCGTCACGCCGTTGTGCACGATGCGTTCGCGGTAAGCGAGCGTTTGCAGGTTGATCTCGCCCAGCCGCGCGCGCAGCACGCCTTCGGACGGCACCGATGCGAGATAGTGACCGTGACCGATGCGCGCGTGGTCTGAATGCGCGTGGGTGATCACAGCGCGTGCCACAGGCCGCCAAGGGTCGATGTAGAAATCGCCGGGCGGGCAATACAGGCCTTCGGGCCTTTGCACGACGAGGTCGGAGGGCATTGGCGACGTTTGAGCCGATGGTAGCAGCGGGTGATGTGGAACCTTGTGGTCGGTGCAGTTACCCACCGCGGCAACAACACAGCTTTCGGGGAAACCTCATGTTCAACCGCGTCCCGCCCGGTCCACCGCGCCACCCACCGCCGCCTGCGGCGTCTTCGCCTCCGCTCGGGCCGCAGGCACAAGAGGGTCTCATTGACATTCAGAAAACGATTCGCGCCGCGGTAAGCGAAAACGATACCAGTGCTGCCGAACTCGCTTTGGGCATGGCGCTGAAGTTCGAGCAGGTGTTTCCCAAATCCCCTGAACTGAGGAAAGCCATCGGCGACTTTGTCGTGGAGTGCTGCGCATCTCTTGACCTTGAAGAGCCGCGCACGGATGCACTCATGCAGCTCAATCTCGTATGTCTATTTGCGAAGTGCGGCATCGTTCCAGACCGGACTGACGTCGTCGCGGCGATGTCCGCGCTCATGCCAAAGGTCGCAGAGTGTTCCGACTACAAGCCCATCCAGCTGACGCTGCTCATCGCGAAGTCGATGGTTTCCGCTCACCCCGATTCAGGTGCATTGCAGGAGTTCGCTTCGGAACTTGTGAAAGTCGCGCTGGTTTGCTTCGAAATTCGACAGGAATATTCCCTCCTCGATGGATGTACGCAAGTCATCGGGGCGCTTCGAGGTGCTGGCGGCGGTGGAATCGACGACAAACTGATCGACATTCGCGAACTCGCCCAGAAGTCGGCAAAGGCATTCCAACGCCAGTGCAACCAACTCCACTACGACCCGGGAGCCCAATTCAACTGCCTTCGAGCGGCGTCGGACCTGTTGCGCATCGCGAAGCAAGCCAGCGCCAACGAAGTCGTCGAGGAACTGAGCCGGCTCGTCGCCGAGACCTTTCTCAGAATTGGCAGTCAGCCGGGCAGCGCGTCCCATTTCAAACTGATCTTTCTGGAAGCTGCCACCAGAAGGCTGAATGCCGATTCAAGCGCCCGCATCCTGCAATCCCTGCTGAACGGACTCGGCAAGGCTTGCGACGAGCTGGACGAGGATGAGCGCAATCGAGTCGCGGTTCTCAGCTATCACCTCGACCTGACCGGGTCGATAGCCGACAGGGTCCTGGACCATCCGTACCCCGACTGGCTCGCGGAACGCCGGAAGGCGCTGGATGAACACTGGTGCGGGAACCAACCGGATGTCGCCGTGGTCATCCACGCTCACAGCCCGCTACACAGGCCCGGTCCGGCTGACATCGTCTCCGCATATGCACCACGCCCGATCCAGCCGTCTGACTGGCCCGGCCTTATCGAAGCCCTGGAGAATTTCCCCGGGGGGGTCAAGGCAGATCACGCGCTTGCCGCAACCGCTGCGGTCTACGATTCCGATCCCGACTCCGACTAGAGATAGTTCTTCCCCTGCACAAGGATGGCCAGCCGCGTCGCGGTGAGGCCCACCCATTCGAGCACGCGGCGCGTGATCGGCCGGTTCATGAATGTCTTCGGATCTACGGCGATGCCGTGCTGCGTGATCGCTTCCATCAAGCGCGAGCGCAGTTGCCCGGCGAACCCCTTGTCTTCGACGACGACGTTCGCTTCGCGCGCGAGGAGGAAACTCAGCGGATCGAGGTTCGTCGATCCGACAGTGGCCCAGCGCGCGTCGATCACCGCCACCTTGCCGTGAAGGAAAGTCGGTGCGTATTCGTGGATCTGCGCGCCCGACCGCAGCAGCGTGCCGTACACCGATCGCGACGCGTAGTACTGCATGAAGCTCTCATAGCGGCCTTGCAGCAGCAGCGTCACCTTCACGCCGCGCCGTGCTGCCGTGACGAGCGCACGACGCATCTTTCGCCCCGGAACAAAGTACGCATTCGCGATGACGATCTCTTCGCGCGCGCGCCCGATCGCACGAAGGTAGGCCCGCTCGATGCGCGTGCGATTGCGAAGGTTGTCGCGCAGCACCAGCGCCGCCCGCGCGCCGCGTCCATCGGGTGTGGGAAGCTTTTCGACAGGAGGCGCGGACGCACGACCCGCTGCGCGCAGTGTTTGCAACGCGCCCTTCAAGCGCGCGTCACGAACCTCGCGCATCGCCTGCATGCGTTGCCAAAGTCGCCGCATCGTGTCGCCGATCTGCTCGACGAGCGGGCCCGTCACCTGCACGGAAAAATCGAGCCTCGGCGGCAGTCTGGTCGGGCCGCTCTGGTCGTACTCGTCGTCGAGGATGTTGATGCCGCCGCAAAAGCCGATGCGCCCGTCGATCATCGCGAGCTTGCGGTGCAGCCTGCGCCAGCTGCCGAGATTGAGCACGCCGAAACGTCCAAGCGGCGCATACACGCGCCAATCGACGCCCGTGTCGAGAAAGCGCTCGGCCCACATTGGCGGCAGCGGCGGCGTGCCGAAACCGTCGACGACCAGCTTCACGCTCACGCCGCGCCGCGCTGCACGCTCCAGGGCGTACGCCACTTCGACGCCGTGCCCCTGGAAATCGAAGATGTACGTTTCGAGCCGCACCTCCTCGCGCGCTTCGTCGATCGCCTCGACCAGCGCGGGGATGAACTGCGTCGCGCCTTGCAGCAGGCGCAGTTGATGGCCGATGCGAAGGGGCGGCAGCGAGGGCGGCATGCGTTTTACAGGCGAAATTCCGCGATGAGCGGCAGGTGATCGGACATGCGCCACCAGATGCGGCCCTTCGGGATCTCCACACCCAGCGGCTTCATGCCGCGCACGTAAACGTAGTCGAGCTGTGTGAGCGGAAGCCGCGACGGATAAGTCCACAGCCTCTCGCCCTCGAAATCGCGCAGGCCTGCTTTGTTCATCGCGCTGCGCAGCTTGCCGCCCCAATCGTTGAAGTCGCCCGCGACGATGATCGGCTCGCGCCGCGGAATCTCGCGGTGAATGTAGCGCGCAAGCTGTTCGACCTGGCGCGCACGGCTGCCCGCGATGAGCCCCAGGTGCACGACGATGACATGCACGCTGCGGCGGCGCACTTGCACGCACACGTGCAGCAGCCCGCGTTGCTCGAAACGATGGTCCGAGATGTCTTCATGCCTGAGCGACGACACCGGCCAGCGCGACAGCAGCGCGTTGCCGTGTTCGCCGTGGCGCGTGGTCGCGTTGGTCTGGTAGACGGCCTCGTAGCCTTGGGGCGCGAGGAACTCATGCTGCGGCAGCTCGGGCCAGCGCGTGAAGTAGTGCTCCTCGCGCCGGTGGAGCTTGCGCACTTCCTGCAGGCAGACGATGTCGGCATCCAGCTGCTCCACCGCGTGGCCGATGTTGTGGATCTCCAGGCGCCGCGCCGGGCCGAGGCCTTGCACGCCCTTGTGGATGTTGTACGTCGC
>DATJJL010000156.1:0-9573 GCA_035492155.1 Ramlibacter sp.
CAAGCGCCTGCTCGACGGCGACCTCGGCCCGAACACGGGCGGCATGGGTGCGTATTCGCCGGCGCCTGTGGTCACTCCCGAGATCCATGCGCGTGCGATGCGCGAGATCATCATGCCCACGGTGCGCGGCATGGAAAAGGACGGCATTCCGTACACCGGCTTCCTCTACGCAGGGCTGATGATCGACAGCAAGGGCCAGCTGAAGACCCTCGAATTCAACTGCCGCATGGGCGACCCGGAGACGCAGCCGATCATGATGCGCCTCAAGTCGGATCTGTATGACGTGATGGTGGCCGCGACCTCGGGCGCGCTCGACACGGTCGAACTCGCGTGGGACCACCGCACGGCGCTCGGCGTCGTGATGGCGGCAGCGGGCTATCCGCTCAGCCCTCGCAAGGGCGACAGGATCATCGGCCTGCCCAAGCCTGCCGACGACGCGATGGTTTTCCACGCGGGCACGACGAAAAAGGGCGATGACACCCTCACCAGCGGCGGCCGCGTGCTTTGCGTCACCGTGCTGGCCGACACCGTCAAGGCCGCGCAACAGCACGCCTACAAGATCGCGCAAGGCATCCACTTCGACGGCGCGCAGTACCGCCGCGACATCGGCCACCGCGCGGTGCGCGGTTGAAGCAATGCAACCGACCGAGCAAGTTCGCGACTATCTCACCGGCTTGCAGCGCCGCGTCATCTCCGCTTGCGCCGAGATCGACGGGCGGGCGTTCGTCGAGGACGTGTGGCGCAAGGACCCGGGCGAGCCGCTGCAAGGCGACGGCATCACGATGATCACCGAAGGCGGGTCCGTGTTCGAGCGCGCGGGCTGCGGCTTCTCGCATGTGACGGGGCCGCGTCTTCCTCCTTCCGCAACTCAGCATCGCCCGGAACTCGCGGGCGCGCCATTCGAGGCAATGGGCGTGTCGCTTGTTATTCATCCGCGCAATCCGTATGCGCCTACCGTGCACATGAACGTGCGAAGCCTGAGCGCGCAGCCGGCGCAGGGTGAGCCGGTGTTCTGGTTCGGCGGCGGGATGGACCTCACGCCGTACTACGGCTTCGATGAGGATTGCGTGCACTTTCACAGCGTGTGCAAGAGCGCCTTGGAGCCGTTCGGTGTTGACAAGCACGCCGCATTCAAGAAGTGGTGCGACGAGTATTTCTACCTGAAGCATCGCGACGAGCAGCGCGGCATCGGCGGCATCTTCTTCGACGATTTTTCCGAAGGCGGATTCGACAAAGGCTTCGCGCTGATCCGCTCGGTGGGCGACGCGTTCCTCGATGCATACATGCCCATCCTGCTGCGTCGCAAGGACACGCCCTTCGGCGAACGCGAGCGTGGCTTCCAGCTTTATCGCCGCGGGCGCTATGTCGAGTTCAACCTGGTGTGGGACCGCGGCACGCATTTCGGCCTTCAATCGGGCGGCCGCACGGAATCGATCCTGCTTTCGATGCCGCCGCTTGCCAGCTGGGCTTATCGTGCGCAGCCGCAAGCCGGCTCGCGCGAAGAAGAGCTGACATCCAGGTACCTCGCGCGAAGGGACTGGGTTTGAGGCTGGGCATCTACGGCGGCGCTTTCGATCCGCCGCACAACGCGCATGTCGCGCTCGCAAGGGCCGCGGTGCAACAGCTGAAGCTCGACGAGCTGCGCATCTTCCCGACAGGGCAGGCGTGGCATCGCAGCAGGCAACCCGCGGGGGCGGAACATCGTGTTGCCATGACAAAGCTCGCTTTCGATGACCTTACGAAGACATCTGTCGATGACCGCGAGATTCGCCGCGCCGGGCCGACGTACACCGTCGATACGCTGCGCGAACTGCAGCGCGAGATCCCCGGCGCCGAACTTTTCCTCGTCATGGGCGAGGACCAGGCACGCGCCTTCACCACCTGGCACGAATGGGCCGAGATCGCGCGCATTGCCACGCTGTGCATCGCGCAGCGCGGCTCGTCGGGGGGGCGTGTGGGAGTGCCCGGCGCCAAGGTCGTCGCCTTGAATCTGCCGAGCATGCCCGACAGCGCAACCGCTATCCGCGAGCGAGTCGCGAAGGGCGATGACATCAGCTCGCTGGTCCCTGCCGCCGTGGCAGGCTATATTGCCGCCCATCATCTCTATCAAGGCCACTGATGACCCAGGAAACCGCCGTCAAGAAAGACACCCAACGCCTGCAGCGAGCCATCGTCGATGGCCTGGAGGACGTGAAGGCGCACGACATCGCGGTTTTCAACACGGAGCATTTGTCCCCGCTGTTCGAGCGGGTGATCGTCGCATCGGGCACGTCGAACCGCCAGACGAAGGCGCTTGCCGCCAGCGTGCGCGATTCGGTGCGCGAAGCGGGCTTTCCCAAGCCGCGCACCGAGGGCGAGGAAAACGGCGAGTGGATCATCGTGGACTGCGGCGCCGCTGTCGCGCACATCATGCAGCCCGCCATTCGCAGCTACTATCACCTCGAAGAGATCTGGGGCGACAAGCCCGTGCGAGTGAAGTTCGGTGCGCCCGTCAGGCATGCGATGGCGGAGAGCGATCGCAAGGCGGCCGCGAAGAAAACCGCCGCGAAGAAGGCACCTGCTGCGAAGAAGACGACAGCGAAAACGGCAACTGCAAAATCGGCAACTGCAAAAACGGCAACTGCAAAAACGGCAACTGCGAAGACGGCAGCAAAGAAAGCGCCCGTGAAGAAGGCGCTCCCCAAGAAATCTGCAATGAAGCGATGAAGCTTTGGGTCGTCGCCGTCGGCCAGCGCGTGCCCGATTGGGCGCAGGTGGCCTGGGACGACTATGCCAAGCGCTTCCCGCCCGAGTTGCGCGTCGAGCTCAAGGCCGTCAAGACCGAGCCGCGCGCCTCGAAAACGCTCGAACAGATCTACGCTGCCGAGCGCGTGCGTATTGAAGTTGCCATTCCAAAAGGTGCCCACGTCGTGGCGCTGGATGAGCGCGGCACGTCGCTCACGACAGTTGCTCTCGCACAGAGGCTGAAAGCTTGGCAGCTCGAAGGCGACGATGTCGCGCTCGTGATCGGAGGGCCCGATGGGCTCGACCCCGAATTCAAACGTGGCGCGCACGAGCGCATTCGGTTGTCCGATCTCACGCTGCCGCATGCGATGGTGCGCGTGCTGCTTGTGGAGCAGCTCTATCGTGCGTGGTCGATCAACGTGAATCATCCGTACCACCGGGAATAACCGTGGTGGTGGGTTCGCCGATGCTGGGTGGCCGGCTCACTCCGTGTCCCTCCGCCGCAAGACAAGCTTGCGAGCTCCTTCCTTTACCTGCGTGATCCGGCCACCCAGCATCCGCGAACCTGGGTACATCGCTTACTAGCAAAGAGGCGCGTCGCGCCTTGGTGGAGCACGACCAGTGTGTCCAGGCCCGCGCCGATGGGATGCCCTCAACCCGTAAGTAAAGGAAGGAGCTCGTCCCGGCGGCGTAGGCCGACGGGGCGGCGGAGGGACATGGAGGGTTGAGGGCATCCCATCGGCGTGGGCCCGTCAACGGTGACAATCCACGCGTGATCTACCTCGCATCCCAATCCCCACGCCGGCGCCAACTGCTCGAAATGCTCGGCGTGCAGCACGAGCTTCTTCTGCCCGACTCGGACGAGGACACAGAATCGCTGGAAGCCGTGATCCGCGGCGAAGCACCAGCTCGATACGTGCAGCGCGTCACGGCATTGAAGCTCGATGCCGCTATCGAACGAATGAAACGCCGCGGCCTGAAGCCCGCGCCGGTACTTTGCTCGGACACGACGGTGGCGCTGGGCCGCAAGATCTACGGCAAACCCGAAGACGAGCGCGATGCAGCACGAATGCTGCGAGAGCTGTCCGGCAAGACGCATCGCGTGCTCACGGCGGTGGCGATCCAATCCGGCCGAAAGCGCCTCGGCGCGCTGAGCGATTCGCGCGTGACCTTCGCGCGCATGACGCCGGCACAGATCCGCGCGTATGTCGAAAGCCACGAGCCCATGGGAAAGGCCGGTGCTTATGCGATCCAGGGGCGGGTGGCGGCGTATATTTCCCACATCAGCGGCAGCTATTCAGGGATCATGGGGCTTCCGATGTTCGAGACCGCGAACCTGCTTCGCGCCTTCAAAGTGATTGGCTGACGAACGACGATGCAACAAGACATCCTGATCAACTGGTCGCCGCAGGAAACGCGCGTCGCCATCGTGGAAAGCGGCGCAGTGCAGGAACTGCACGTTGAGCGAACGCTCGAGCGCGGCCTTGTCGGCAACGTGTACCTCGGCAAGGTGGCGCGCGTGCTGCCCGGCATGCAGTCGGCGTTCATCGACATCGGGCTGGAGCGCGCGGCCTTCCTGCATGTGGCCGATGTGTGGCACCGCCAGCCGGACGGCGAGCCCCCGGGCTTCGTTCGGAATCACCAGCCGCAAGTGCCCATCGAGCGGCAGGTGTTCGAGGGGCAGGCGATCATGGTGCAGGTGATCAAGGACCCGATCGGCACCAAGGGCGCGCGGCTGTCCACGCAGGTGAGCATCGCGGGGCGCTTGCTCGTGTTTCTTCCGCAGGACGATCACCTCGGTGTGTCGCAAAAGATTCCACCGGATCAACGCGACGCATTACGAGCCAGGCTGCAGGCACTCGTGGGCAAGGAGGGCGGCGGCTTCATCCTTCGCACCAACGCGGAGGACGCATCGGACGCCGAGCTCGCCGACGACATTGCCTACCTGCGCAAGACATGGGCGCGCATCCGCGATGCGGCGACACGACTGCCGCCGACGTCGCTCCTGCATCAGGACCTGAACCTGCTGCAACGTGTGCTGCGCGATCTGGTGACGGACGAAACGCAAGCCATCCGCATCGATTCGCGCGAGCAGTTCACGATGCTGCAGGCCTTCGGCAGCGAGCTCATGCCCAAGGCCGCCGCGAGACTGCAGCTGTACAAGGGCGAGCGGCCGATCTTCGACCTGTACAGCATCGACGACGAGATCGCGAAGGCGTTGGGCCGGCGCGTGGATTTGAAGTCAGGTGGTTATCTCATCGTCGACCAGACCGAGGCGCTGACGACGGTGGACGTGAACACGGGCGGCTTCGTCGGGGCGCGCAACTTCGACGACACGATCTTCAAGACGAATCTCGAAGCTGCACAGTCCATCGCGCGGCAGCTCCGGTTGCGCAATCTGGGCGGCATCATCATCGTCGACTTCATCGACATGCAGCGCGAGGATCATCGCGACGCCGTGCTCGCGGAGTTTCGCAAGCAGCTCGTGCGCGACCGTGTGAAGACGATGGCCGGTGGCTTCTCGAATCTGGGCCTGGTGGAGATGACGCGCAAGCGAACGCGCGAATCCCTCGCGCACATGCTGTGCGAGCCGTGCGAGGCGTGCCAGGGCAAGGGCATCGTGAAGACCGCGCGAAGCGTGGCCTACGACATCCTGCGCGAGATTCTGCGCGAGGCACGGCAGTTCGATCCGCGCCAATACCGCATCGTCGCGAGCCCCAAGGTGGTGGAGCTTTTCCTCGACGAGGAGAGCGCGCATCTCGCGGGCCTGTCGGACTTCATCGGCAAGCCGATCTCGCTGCAAAGCGAAAGCGCGATGGCGCAGGAGCAGTACGACATCGTGCTGATGTAGCGGGGTCCGTCTTAAGTCTCGGAACCCGCCGCGTAAGGTCGTTACTCAGGTGGCATTGGAAGGAATGCCACGATGAGAAACGTCAGAGCAGCACTTGGCAAGCTTGCAGCCAGGAATCACTCGCCCGAAAGAAAGCGACGCGCCTCGCAGGAAGAGGCGGACAAACCTCAACTCGAGTCGACTGCGAAAGCCAAGGATCCCAAGAAGCTCGCCGAGACGCGAGTGGATCAGCCGCTCCTTCCGCGCCGCGAACCGCTCGGTGCAGTCGAAGCCATCATTCAATCGAAAGCTGCGCTGGCCGACACCGATAACGGTCGCCACACCAACAACGAACAGTTGCTCGATGCTTTGGAGCAGGTTGTCGCCGCGCCTCGCGACTTGGGCGACGAGGATGCAGCCGCGATGCTCGACGATCTTCGCAAGCAGCTTGAGACACCCGCAGCCGAGGGACGGTTCGTACGCTTCAAGGCGGGCGAACTTGCCCGATACCAGTCGTCGCTGAGGGCACTGGGCTGGGCCGACCTATCGCTGAAGGCCGGCCAACTCAGGCTGCAACGACTGAACGCAGATTTCTCGCAGGTGAGGCTCGATGCCGACGCGAGCGAATGGCTCGCCACCATCGAGGCGGGCCATGCCGCGGAGTTGCCGGCGCAGTGCCGGATCGTCGGTGAACTGCAGAAATTCAAGCTGGCGGTGTTCGCTGCTGCGGGCACTGGAGAGCCGCCCAAATGCAGTTGGCGCGATTTCATCAAGGTGGTCAGCCTGATCCCGGGAATGAAATCCGAAATCCAGTCGCTGGACCGAGGGTTCCTGCAAATGTTGCGAGTCCTCGAGATCGGGGCAGCTCCTTCCAGGGATGCCCGTGCCGCACAAGACCTTGCACTGAAGATCGCGGCTTTGCAGGAAAGGGCCGCCAGGAGCCCGATTGATGGCGATGTGCTGACGCTGCCGTTCAACTTTGGCTGCACGACCCGAAGCAGCCTTCGGGTCTCGGCTTCCGGCAGGGACGTGAATATCTCCGTTGCCGGCGATCTGCCGACTTACCGTGTTGTTTCAGACGGCGGCGTCGTCACTGCATGGTTGCTCAACGGCACCATCGACTCTCCAGATGCGGAATACGGGCATGGGATCGAAGACGGCGTGCTGGAAATTCCGGTCAACGCCTGGCGACCGCCGGCGTAAGCGCCGTCCTTAACCCTGTCGCAACGCCAGAATCCGCATTGCTTCCCGCACCACCCGCTCGGGCCCGATGTCCACAAGACAATCGCTGCGGCTTTGCCGGTGATCCTCGCAACCGGCGCGGCCGCAAGGCACGCAGTGCAGCTCGCTTTGCAATAGCGTGACGTTGCCCGACTGCTGAATCGGCCCGCGGGCTGCGAACACCGCGTCGCCGGTCGCGGGGCGCGGTGCCCATCGCACAGGATTGGTCGGGCCGAAGATCGCGATCACCGGCACACCGCTCGCCGCGGCGAGATGCGAGACGGACGTGTCCGGCCCGATGTAGAGCGCGGCGCGCTTGAAAAGCGTGACGAGCTGGTTGAAATCGAGCTTGCCACTGCCGTCCACCGTGCCTTCGATTTTGCGCAGCGGTGCGATGCATTCGCGGTCCCGCTCGCTTTCACTTCCGGTCAACACCACTTGACGCCCTTGCGCCACCAGCTCGCGCACGAGCTGCTCGAAGTGAGCCACGGGCCATTGCTTGTACGACCACATCGACGGTGCGTGCACGACAACGAAGCCGTCTTTCAGTTGCGACGCGATGTCGGCTGGCAAGTCGCGGCCCTCGGGCGCCTGTACGCGCGGTGTCTGCGCCGGCGAAGGCGCGGGCCAGGGCGCAAGCAGATCGATCTTCTCCAGGGCGACGTGCTTGTCGCCGCGATCGCCCGCAGCGACGACGACATGATCGAGCAGCATGCGCTTCCACCAATTGCTCGAATTGCTTTCGGGGATCACACCGGTGCGGTGCAGTGCGGCCGCCCAGCCGAGCAGGTGGGCGCGGTCGCCGATGTCGGTGACGAGGGCGATGTCGTAGCGCCGCCAGATCATCCACGGCTTCGGCGATTCGACGAGCTCGTTCACATCGCGATTGCCGCGCAGCATGCCGAGCGTGCCCGCGAAGCCGATGACGTCGATGCGCGCATCGGGCCAACGCTCTCGTGCGGCGGCGATGAGCGGCGTGGCGAGCAACACATCGCCGATCTGTCGTGTCGCAATGACGGCGATGCGGCCGACGCACTCATTGGCCCGCGCATCGCGCGCATCGGCCAGCATCCATGCGAGCAGCGCCGCATAAAGATGTGCCTCGGTGAAATCCAGCAGCAGCGAATTGAAGATGCAGCCCACCGCAAAAGCGATGACGGCGCCCGCAAGCGCTGGCACGCGCCGCGCCTGCCAGCCCGCTGCACCGAGCCAAGCGGCGAATAGCACGAGCCCCACGATGCCGCCGGCCACGAGCTGCAGTGCGTACTCGTCGTGTGGGTTGCCGATGTGCGAGTAGAAACCGCGCAGGTAGGCGTCGCGATCGGGCTCGTTGGCGTACACCTTCTGCGCTGCCTGTTCGTGAGCCTTTGCGTAGTTGGCGTAGCCCACGCCGCCCAGCCAATGTTCGCGGACGGTCTCCGCGGTGATGCGGATCAACTGCAGGCGCACGCCGGTGGAATCGGCTTCGTCCGGTACGGCGGTGCTGTGGCGCGCGGCTTGCATTTCGACGATACGGCCTTGCACGGCGGGTGAGAGCAGGGCGATCCCCGCAAGAACGGCCGGCATCCCCAGCGTGGCAAGGATTCGCCAGCGCGGCGGCACGCGCTGCCATGCAGCCACCGCGCCGAGCAGCACGAGCACAAGTTGCCCGGTGCGAGCGTCGATCGCAAAGAGCACCGTCACCGCAAAGAGGAGCGCGCAGGCGAGCGACGGCCAGCGCCGTGGGCCCGATGGCGAGCGCACGACCAGCAGATACGCAGCAATGGCCAGCGCGAAGCTCGCGCTGATGCGATGCGTCTGCACGTTGATTCGCCATGCTTCGACGGGCAAGGTTGCCCACGCCACGATCGTCACCAACACGCATCCCGCGATAAAAGCGCGAAAGAAAATGCGCCGGTGCAGCGGCAAGGTCCACAGCGCCATCAACAGCGGAGCGAGGACAAGTTCCTGGTATTGGCTCAGGCGTCCGGCCGCGGCGAGGCCGTCCTGCCCGACAGTGCGCAGCGCGATATAGGCGAAGAGGGCGAGCCCCACCGCCATGACCGGCTCGCGCCAGGGTTTTGTTTCGAGGATCTCGCGCGGCCGCAGCACAAGCGCCATCACAAGCGCAATGGCAAGCAGCGCCATGCCGATCGACATGGCGGCCGTGGAAAACGAGAGGCCGAAACCGAGGATCGCCGTGCCGACGGCGACGAGCAAATTCATGCGGTGCTGAATTGCAGCGCCCGCAGGCGCGCATAAAGGCCGTCGAGCGCGAGCAGTTCGTTGTGCGTCCCCGATTCGACGACGTGGCCGCCCTCGAGCACCAGCAGGCGATCCGCATGCTCGATGGTGGAGAGGCGGTGCGCGATGATGATCGTCGTGCGGCCCGCCATCAGCCGCTGCAGCGCCTGTTGCACGAGGCGCTCGGATTCGGTGTCGAGCGCAGAGGTCGCTTCGTCGAGCACGAGGATGGGCGCATCCTTGTAGAGAGCCCGCGCGATGGCCAGGCGCTGCCGTTGGCCGCCCGACAGCGTCGTGGCGTTGTGGCCGAGGACGGTGTCGATGCCGTTCGGCAATTGATCCACCAGCGTCGAGAGGTTCGCAGCCTCGACGGCGGCGCGCACGCGGGCGTTGTCGATGTCCTTGCCGAGCGCGACGTTGGCGGCGAGCGTGTCGTTGAACATCACGACGTCCTGGCTCACCATCGCGAACTGGCGGCGCAGCGCGCCGAGTTGCCAATCGGTGATCGGATGGCCGTCCAGCAGCACGGCGCCGGAAGTCGGCTCGATGAAGCGCGGCAGCAGGTTGGCAAGCGT
>DATJJL010000157.1:0-9353 GCA_035492155.1 Ramlibacter sp.
CTGCGCCTGCGGTCCGTGGCGGGCACGAGGCTGCTGCCGGGCAGCGCAACCCCGAGCGCCTCGCAAAGCGCGGACATCGACGACGCCGTGCCCATCTCGGCGCAGTGGCCCACGGTGCCCATGACGTTGCGCTCGAAGGCGTCGAAGTTGCATTCCGTCTTGCCGGCGCGCAGCTGGTCGACCAGGCGCCAGACGCCGGTCGCATTGGCGAGCTCGCCGCCGCCGGCCGAGCGGGGCGTGGCAGGGCCGCTCGCCATGAACACGAAGGGGATGCGTGCGCTGGCAGCTCCCATCAGCAGCGCCGGTTGTGTCTTGTCGCACCCGCCCAGCAACACCACGGCATCGAAAGGGTAGCCGCGCAGCGTTTCCTCGACCTCCATCGCGAGCAGGTTGCGAAAAGGAAACGATGTCGGCTTGATGATGTTCTCGCTGATCGACATCAGCGGCACCTCGAACGGGATGCCGCCTGCCTGCAGCACACCGGTGCGCACTTCCTCGGCGAGTGCGCGCAGGTTCAGGTTACATGGGTTCAGGTCCGACCAGGTGTTGAGAATCCCGATGACGGGCCGTGTCATGAGGTCTTCGCGGCTCCATCCCGCGGCCGCGAGCGTGGAGCGGTGCACGAAGCCCGGCAAGTCGTCCTTGCGGAACCAGCGGGCGCTGCGCAGCGGCCGCTCGGGGGGTGTGTGGTCGTTCATCGCTTCATCGTGGCCCTGTGCGTGTGCAACGCGCTAGGACGAATTTGGCGCCGCATGCGAACGGCACAAACAGGTCGGCGGCTTCCCCCACTTCCCGCTTTTGCTGCGCGGGCGCACGCAACAACCGCAGCATGTGCGGCGGCCGCGGCCTAGCATTCATCGCATCACTTCCACCCATCTTCCGACCGGAGACGCCCGCATGACATTCCGCCCCAAGTACATCACCTTCGACTGCTACGGCACGCTCACTTACTTCCCCATGCACCAGGTGGCGTACGACATCTACGAAGGCCAGCTTGCGCCGCAGCAGATGCAGCTGTTCATCAAGAACTTTTCCGACTATCGCTTCGACGAGGTGATGGGTGACTGGAAGCCGTACCAGGAAGTCCTCCATTCGGCACTGGAGCGCGCGTGCAAGCGGCACGGGCTCGCGTTCCGGCCCGAGGACGCCAAGCGCGTGTACGACGCGGTTCCCACCTGGGGACCGCACGCCGACGTGCCGCACGCGCTCACGCGCGTCGCCAGGAAGATCCCGCTGGTGATCTTGTCCAACGCGATGAACGAGCATATTCACTCCAACGTCGAGAAGCTGAAGGCGCCCTTCCACAAGATCTACACGGCACAGGACGCGGGCGCGTACAAGCCGCGCCTGCAGGCCTTCGAATACATGCTGGACCAGCTCGGCTGTGCGCCGGAAGACGTGCTGCACGTTTCCGCGAACCCGCGCTACGACATCTTCCCTGCACAAGACCTCGGGATCGTCAACAAGGTTTTCGTCAATCGCGGTCACGAACCGCGCCCGAACGAGGCGTACAGCTACGCCGAGATCCGGGACATCAACGGCCTGCCGGGGCTGGTGGGTCTCTGACGAGGACGCCGCTGGGGCCGCCGCACACCATGCCGTCGATCCTCGGCAAAACCGCAGTTCTTACCAAGCGCCACGCCGTCATCGAGACAACTCACTCGCGTGGCGGTGCTTCAATGCCAACAAGACACTAGGAGACAAGCCATGGACAACACCAATCCGCTGCAAGACCTCGTGGGACCCGAAGAAAGCACGCGCGTGCTCGGAGCGCTCAAGCGCGGCGCGACCCGCCGCGACGTGCTCGCCATGCTCACTGCCGCCGGCATGCAGGCCACCTTGGCGGGCAGCATCGCGAGCGCCGCCACCGGTGCGCAAGCGGCCACGCCCCGCAAGGGCGGCCGCATCAAGGTCGCCGGCCCGGTTTCGTCCGTGAGCGACACGCTCGACCCTGCAAAGCAGAGCAACCAGGCCGACTACGCGCGCGGCTTCATGTTCTACAACGGCCTCACATGGCTGGACGGCAGCCTCACGCCGCAACCGTCGCTTGCCGAGGAGTTCACCACGAAGGACGCGAAGACCTGGGTCTTCAAGCTGCGCAAGGGCGTCACCTTCCACGATGGCAAGCCGCTCGCGCCGGCCGATGTGGTGTATTCGCTGATGCGGCACAAGAACCCGGCCACCGGCTCCAAGGCCAAGGTGCTTGCCGACCAGATCGAAGAGGTGACGGCATCGGGCCCCAACGAAGTGACGATTCGCCTGGCCTCGCCCAATGCGGACTTGCCCGCGATCCTGGGCACCTACCACTTCCACATCATCAAGGACGGCACGACGGATTTCAACGCGGGCATCGGCACCGGGCCGTACAAGGTCAAGGAGTTCAGGCCCGGCGTGCGCTCGATCGCCGTGCGCAATGAGAACTACTGGAAGCCGGGGCGCCCCTACCTCGACGAGATCGAGTACGTGGGCATCGCCGACGAGCCCGCGCGCGTCAACGCGCTGCTTGCTGGCGAACTCGACCTGATCGGCACCGTGAACCCGCGCTCGATCGAGCGCATCAACGGCAGCGGCAAGGCAGCCATCTTCGAGACCAAGGGCGTGTCGTACACGGACTTGATCATGCGGCGCGACAGCGGGCCCGGAGCCAACCCCGATTTCGTGATGGCGATGAAGTTGCTGTTCAACCGCGAGCAGATGCTCAAGTCGATCCAGCTCGGCCGCGGCGTTGTCGCCAACGACCAGCCGATCGGCCCTGCGAACCGCTTCTTCTTCAAGGGTTTGCCGCAGCGCCCCTACGACACCGACAAGGCCAAGTGGCACCTGAAAAAGGCGAACCTGGGCAGTGCCTCGATCCCGGTGGTGGCCTCGCAGGCCGCAACGAGCTCCGTGGAGATGGCGTTGGTGCTGCAGTACGCCGCGCGCCAGGCCGGCCTGAATCTCGACGTGCGCAACATGCCGGCCGATGGCTATTGGTCGCAGCACTGGATGAAACACCCGATCAGCTTTGGCAACGTCAACACGCGGCCCACTGCCGACCTGGCGCTGACGCTGTTCTTCAAGTCGGATGCGCCGTGGAACGAAGCCGGCTGGAAGAATGAAAAGTTCGACCAGCTGCTGGTGGCTGCACGCGGCGAAACCGACGCCGCCAAGCGGGCCCGGATGTACGCCGACATGCAGACGCTGATCAACAACGACGGCGGCATCGGCATCCCGATGTTCCTCTCCAGCCTGGACGGCCACAACGGCAAGCTCAAGGGCCTGCAGCCGAATCCGCTGGGCGGCATGATGGGCTCCAACTTCGCCGAGAACGTCTGGCTGGAAGCATGACCCCCGCCCGAGCATGAACTCCACCATCCTCAAACTCGTGGCGGGCCGGATCGCATCCGGTGTCGCCTCGCTGCTGGCGGTGTCTGCGGTCGTGTTCGCCATCACCTCAGTGCTGCCCGGCGACGCCGCCGAGGAGAAGCTGGGGCAGGAGGCGACGCCTGAAACACTCGCGGCGCTGCGCAAGGAGATGGGCCTTGATCGCAGTCCCGTCGCGCGGTATCTCGACTGGCTGGGCGGCATCGTGAAGGGCGATGCCGGCAAGTCGGTGGTGACCGGCGAGTCCGTTGCCGAAGCGGTCAAGAGCCGCTTGCCCAATTCCCTGCTGCTCGCCGCAGTGACGACCGCCTTTGCCGTGCCGCTCGCGCTCGGCCTGGGCATCCTGAGCGCATTGTGGAGAGGATCCACCTTCGACCGGATAACGAACATGGCAACGGTCGCTGTCGTCTGCGTGCCCGAATTTCTCGTGGCCACGCTCGCGGTGCTCGTGTTCGCCGTGCACCTCAAATGGCTGCCTGCACTGTCGCTGGAGGTCGAGCTTTCATCGCCCGGCGCGATGCTGCACTCGTTCGCGCTGCCGGTCCTCAGCCTGGGCAGCGTGATCATCGCGCAGATGCTTCGCATGACACGCGCTGCGGTGATCGATCAACTCTCGGCGCCGTACATCGAGATGGTCCGCTTGAAGGGCGCGAGCGGCGCCCGCACCGTGCTGTTCCACGCGTTGCCGAATGCGATCGGTCCGATCGCGAACGCCGTTGCGCTGAGCCTGTCGTACTTGCTGGGCGGCGTGATCATCATCGAAGTGATCTTCAACTATCCCGGCGTCGCCCGCCTGATGGTCGATGCCGTCACACAGCGCGACATGCCGCTGGTCCAGGCCTGCACGATGATCTTCTGCGCAGGCTACCTGATCCTGGTGCTGCTTGCGGACATCTGCGGCATCATCGCCAACCCGAGGCTGAGGCACCAATGAGCACGGCCGCACTTCTTCCGGCGGCAGGCGCCGCGCGTCGCCGCAAACTGCTTGCGGGCTGGTCGCGCGCCGGCAAGCTGGGCCTGGCCGTGATCGCGTTCTGGTGCCTCGTCGGACTGGCCGCGCCGTTCCTGCCTGCCGATGCGCTTGGGGAAATGTCGGATGCCGGCGTGTTCCAGGGCATGAGCCTGCAACACTGGCTCGGCACGGATTACCTGGGCCGCGACATGCTCGTGCGCATCGTGGCGGGCACGCCCTACACGATCGGCGTTGCGTTCGTCGCCACGTTCATCGCGTGTGCGTTCGGCGCCGTGCTCGGCTTGCTGGCCGCGGTCGCGGGCGGGTGGCTGGACCAGGCGCTCAGCCGCCTTCTGGACACGCTGGTGTCGATCCCGAGCAAGATGCTCGCGCTCGTGATCGTCGCGGGCTTCGGCTCGTCGGTGCCGCTGCTGATCGCAGTGGCGGCAGTGGTGTACACGCCGGGCAGCTACCGGATCATCCGCTCGCTCGCAGTGAACATCAACGCGATGGACTACATCACCGTGGCGCGCGCGCGCGGCGAGCGCAGGCCCTACATCATGCGGCGCGAAATCCTGCCGAACATCCTGGGCCCGCTGCTGGCGGACATGGGGCTGCGCTTCGTGTATGCGCTGCGCCTGCTCGCGAGCCTGAGTTTTCTGGGTTTGGGCGTGCAGCCGCCGATGGCCGATTGGGGCTCGCTCGTGCGGGAGAACCTGGGTGCACTGCCGATGGGCGGCGTCTCGGTGCTCGGGCCTTCGCTGGCGATCGCCACGCTCACCATCGCGATCACGCTGGTCATCGACAACCTGCCGGGACACACCGACACAGACCGGGAGACGAACTGATGGGCGCGACTGTCCTCGTCAACGAACTGCGCGTCGTCGCCCAGGCGCCCGGCGGCGCGGAAACGACGATCGTCAACGACGTTTCGTTCCGCATCGAGCCCGGAGAGGTGCTGGCGCTCATCGGCGAGTCGGGCTCGGGCAAGACCACGATCGGCCTTGCCCTCATGGGTTATGCGCGCCGTGGCTGCCGGATTGCAGGCGGCGCAGTGCGCATCGGCGAAACGGACGTGCTGAGCCTCTCCGAGGGCGAGCGCCGCGCGCTGCGCGGCCGCCGCGTGTCGTACATCGCCCAAAGCGCAGCGGCGTCGTTCAATCCATCGCGGACCATCATGGACCAGGTGGTGGAGACCGCGCATATCCACTCGCTGATGCCTCGCGCCGACGCTGAAAAGAAAGCGGTGCAGTTGTTCCGCGAACTGGCCTTGCCGAATCCCGAGACGATCGGCAAGCGCTATCCGCACCAGGTCTCGGGGGGCCAGCTGCAACGCCTGATGGCGGCGATGGCACTCATGAGCGATCCGGACCTTGTGATCTTCGACGAGCCGACCACGGCTCTTGACGTGACCACGCAGATCGAAGTGCTGCACGCGTTTCGCCGGGTCGTGCGCGAGCGGCGCACGACCGCGGTGTACGTGACGCACGACCTCGCGGTCGTCGCGCAGATGGCCGACCGGATTCTCGTGCTGCGCGATGGCGCGCAGCGCGAGATCGGCACCACCCCCCAGATCATCACGGCACCGAAGGACGATTACACGCGCAGCCTGATCGCCGCGGCGAACCCGAAGGCGCGCACGGGCGATGTCGTCGCCGAGGGCGCCACTCCATTGCTCGAAGTGCGTCAGCTCATTGCCGGCTACGGCCCCATCGACAAGCATGGACGGCCGGCCGCGCCGGTGCTTGACGACGTGAGCCTGCGGCTCCACCGCGGCCAGGCGGTAGGCGTCATCGGCGAATCGGGCTCGGGAAAAACGACGCTTGCGCGCGTCGTCGCGGGGCTTCTCGCACCGACGGGCGGACAAATCCTCTTTGACGGCAGACCGCTTCCGCGGCTGGTTGAAGAGCGTTCGCGCGACCAGCTTCGCCGCATCCAGATCGTCTTCCAGATGGCGGACACGGCCCTGAACCCGTCGCACACGATCGCGGACATCCTGGCGCGCCCATTGCAGCTGTATCGCGGCTTGAAGGGTGATGCGCTGGCCAAACGCATTGCACAGCTGATCGACCTGGTGCAACTGCCGCAGTCGTGCGCACGCCGGATGCCTGCGGGACTCTCCGGCGGGCAGAAGCAGCGCGTGAACCTGGCGCGCGCGCTCGCCGCGGATCCGGACCTGGTGCTGTGCGACGAGGTCACTTCCGCGCTCGACACGGTCGTTGGCGCAGCCATCCTGGACTTGCTCGCACAACTGCGCAAGGAACTTGGCATCGCGTACATGTTCATCAGCCACGACCTCAACACGGTGCGCGCTGTGTGCGACGACATCGTGGTTCTCTACGCGGGCCAGAAGGTGGAGTCGGTGAACAGGTCGGCTTTCGGGCACGCCGCGCGGCACCCTTATTTCAACCTGCTTGCCACCTCCGTCCCGGAGCTTCGCCCGGGTTGGCTCGATGAAGTGGGCTCCGCGCGGCGAGCGGCGTTGCCACTGGTTGCCGCTCCGGTGGACCGCTCGGGCTTGTGCAGCTTCCTGGACCGTTGCCCGTTGCGTGTCGCCGGGCAGTGCGATACACGCACGCCGCCGCGCCGGGCGCTTGAAGGCGGTGTGGAGGTCTTTTGCCATCGCAGCGGTGCCGAACTGGTTGCGTTGCAAGGCAGCGCCGCCGCGCAGGAACAGGCGGCCTAGCGGCACGGGACTTTCCAAAATCCGCCCCAACGGAACGAAATGAAAACACTGACCTGCATCGCGGGCCGCTGGCAGGCGGCCCAGGACGGACGCGAGTTCGACGTTCGCAATCCTGCCGACGACTCCTTGATCGCGCGTGTCGCGGACGGCGGCTCAGCGGACGCGCGCCTCGCGGCGGATGCCGCAGCGCAGGCGCTTGCCGAGTGGAAAGCGCGCACACCGCGCGAGCGTTGCCAGATCTTGAAGAAATGGCACGCGCTCGTCGAGCGCGATACGGAACGCCTGGCCGAACTGATCTCGCGCGAGCAAGGCAAGCCGCTGGCCGAGGCGCGCGGTGAAATCGCATACGCCAACGGGTACATCGAATGGTTCGCGGAAGAGGGCGTGCGCGCCTACGGGGAAATCGTCCCCGCGCCCGTTTCTTCGCGCCGGCTGCTGGTGGTGAAAGAAGCCGTCGGCGTCGTCGCCGTCATCACGCCGTGGAACTTCCCCGCCGCGATGATCGCCCGCAAGATCGCGCCTGCGCTCGCCGCGGGTTGCACGGTGGTGGCCAAGCCCGCAGAGGACACGCCGCTCACGTCGCTGGCCCTCGTGGCGCTCGCGGAAGAAGCGGGCGTGCCGCCCGGTGTCCTCAACATCGTCCCGGCATCGCGCGAACGCACGCCTGAAGTTGCCGGCGAGTGGCTCGCAGACCCTCGCGTGCGCAAGATCAGTTTCACGGGCAGCACCGCAGTGGGAAAGCTCCTCGCCCGCGAATCGGCGGCAACGCTGAAGAAGCTGTCGCTGGAGCTCGGTGGCAACGCGCCCTTCATCGTCTTCGAGGATGCGGACATCGCGGCGGCGGTCGAAGGGTTGATGGCAGCGAAGTTCCGCAACGGCGGGCAGACCTGCGTGAGCCCCAATCGCGTGTATGTGCACGAGGCCGTGCATGACCGCTTCGTCGACAAGCTGGCGACGCGCGTCGGTGCGCTGCGCGTTGGGCCGGCCACGTGGCCGCAGGCGGAGATCGGCCCGATGATCAACTCGCGTGCCGTCGAGAAGATCGAACGTCATGTGAAGGACGCCGTCGCGCGCGGCGCGAAGGTGGCCGTCGGCGGACAGCGCGTGCGCAATGACGTGGCGAACGGCCCGAACTACTACGCACCCACCGTGCTCACGGGTGCGACAAAGGACATGGCCCTTTCGTGCGAGGAAACCTTCGGGCCTGTCGCACCCGTGTTCAAGTTCTCGACCGAAGAGGAAGTCATCCGCGAAGCGAACGACACGCCGTTCGGCCTGGCGGGTTATTTCTTTTCGAACGACATCAAGCGCATCTGGCGCGTCGCAGGCGCGCTCGAGACCGGCATGGTCGGCATCAACGAAGGCGCCATCTCCGCCCCTGCTGCGCCATTCGGCGGCGTGAAGGAGTCGGGCTACGGCCGCGAAGGCTCGCATTGGGGCCTGGACGAGTACCTGCACACGAAGTACCTGTGCCAGGGCGGCCTGGGATGAAACGACGCGCGGCCGAGAAGTCGCGCTAGCTCGCTCTCAAACCACCATCGATTGCTGGGCGAAGATGCCCGCCATCGCTCCCTGCGACGATGCCTGGGTGACCGAGGGCAGGAAGGTCGTGGCGAGGTCGCCGGCGGCGTAGATGCCGGGCATGCTGGTTTGGCGGCGCTCGTCGACCTTGAGGGCGATGCCCGCCGGCGTGTCGACTGTGGCGAGGCCCAGTGATTCATGCAGGCTCGCGGACGGCTTGTTGCGCGGATTCGCGAACAGGATGTCGACCGCGACATTGCGGCCGGAATCGAGATTGACGGTGGCGATACGGCCCTTGTGATGGGCGATCTCGATGATCCGGCCAAGGGCGACAGGGGTGTTGCGGCGCGCGAGGTCGGCCCGGGTATCGGGCGCAATCTCGTGACCATCGGCGAACACGGTCAACTTGTCGGTCCAATCGTGGAACAGCCTGGCCTGATTGTGCGACTGCGGGCCGGACCAGACGAGGCCCCAATGCCGACCGGCGGCTTCGAAGCCGTCGCAATAAGGGCAGGGCACGATGGAGGTGCCCCAGCTTTCGGCAAACCCCGGGACATCGGGCATCTGGTCTGCGACGCCATAGCTCAGGATCACGCGGCGCGCGCCAAGGCTTTCGCCAACGCGGGTGACGACGGAGAAATCGTCGATGGCGCCGGAGACGCCTACGGCCCGGGCATCGACCAGCTTGATCGCCGGATAACGCGCCAGCTGCTGCCGCGCCTGCGCCAAGATGTCCAGCGGCGGCTTGTGATCGTGGCCGAGCAGGCCATGCGAGTGGCCCGCGAAGCGATTGCGCGGCAGGCCGGTATCGAGAACGGTGACCTTGCGGCG
>DATJJL010000158.1:0-10202 GCA_035492155.1 Ramlibacter sp.
AGGAAGGCGGAGGGACATGGAGTGAGCCGGCCGCAGGGTAATCGTGCACCCACCCCGCACACGTTGCACGAAGGAATCAGTACCTTCTCTCCAGCACCATCTGCTCGTTATCCCGCTTCATCTGGAAGCGTGTGAGAAAGCTGTTGCCCAGGAGTACGAAGGGCATCCCCGCGGGAACGACGGTGGCGTCGACGTCACGCACTTCCACTTCGCCCACGCGCACGGACGAGAGTTTGAGATGCCAGACGCTGACCGTGCCGTTGGCAGTGCTCATGCGTCCGAGGGCGCCGTCCTTGTATTTCAGGCCGATACGCGTCGCGTCGGCTTCGCTCAACGAAACGTCGGTCGCACCGGTGTCGACCATGAACTGCACCTGCTGGCCGTTGATGCGTCCGCCCGTCATGAAGTGACCGCCGCTGCCCGCCGTGAGCACGATGCGGCCGCCGCCGGGCGCTTCGCCGCGCGAGCCGATGCTGGCGGGCGATTCACCCACATGCAGGCTGAATCGCTTGCCGGCGACTTCGACCTGCGCTTCGTCACCGGAGGTGGAGAGCACTTTGACGCCGTTGAACGTCTCGCCGGGTGCGACCGTCTTCGGTGACGATCCGTCGACGATCAGCAAAGCTTTCTTGCCGAGCATGCCCTGCAGGGCGACGGATTGCGCGCTCGCAGCCGAAGCAAAAAGAAGGAGTACCAGGGCCACCGCGGAACCGGCTTTGCCGGGCCGCTGGTGGCGCCCCCTTGAGGGGGAGGCGCCGCAGGCGCTTCGGGGATGGGCCATCACTCGCGGAAATTATTGAAGGTGAGAGGGACGTCGGTCACTTCCTTGCGGATCAACGCAATGGCCGCCTGCAACTCATCCCGCTTGGCGCTTTGCACGCGCACGGCATCGCCCTGGATCTGCGCCTGCACCTTCAGCTTGCTGTCCTTCAAAAGCTTCTGGATTTTCTTGGCGACGTCGGACTCGATGCCGCTTCGCACCTTGATCGGCTGCTTCACCTTGTCGCCACCGACTTTCAGCACGTCGCCCTTGTCGAGAAAGCGCACATCCACATTTCGCTTGGCCAGCTTTCCCACGAGGATGTCGTGGACCTGATTGAGCTGGAAATCGGCGTCACCGAAAAGGGTGATCTCCTTTTCCTTCAGCTCGATGCCCGCGGACGTTCCCTTGAAGTCGAAGCGCGTGGCGATTTCCTTGGCCGCGTTGTCCACGGCATTGCGGACCTCGACCATGTTGGGCTCGCAGACGGTGTCGAATGAAGGCATAGCTTTCCCCCCGAATGCGACAATTGTCCCATGAAGGTTGAGCGGAACGTGCCGCTGCAGACGCACAACAGCTTCGGCATCGTCGCCAAGGCGCGCGCGCTCGTGCGCGTGAGGTCCGAAGCGGACGTGCAGTCGCTGCTGGCCGATCCGCAATTGCGCGACGAGCCGAAGTTCGTGCTGGGCGGCGGCAGCAACATCGTGATCACCGGCGACGTGAGGCCATTGGTGCTCAAAGTCGAAGTGCCCGGCAAGCGCGTCTTGTCCGACGGCCCCAAGGCCACCATCGTCGAAGCCGGCGCGGGCGAGAACTGGCACGACTTCGTGACCTGGACCCTGGACCAGGGCTTTCCAGGCCTGGAGAACCTCGCGCTGATCCCCGGCAGCGTCGGCGCGACGCCCGTGCAGAACGTGGGTGCCTACGGCGTCGAGTTGCAGGACCGATTCGATTCGCTCGATGCGATCGACCTGCAGACCGGCCGCGTGTTCACGCTCGACGCCGCGCAATGCGGCTTCAGTTATCGCGATTCGGTGTTCAAGCACATTGCCGTGAAGGAGGGCGATCACGGTCTCGCGGGCCGCGCGCTGATCCTGCGCGTGCGCTTTGCGCTGCCCAGGCCCTGGAAGCCGGTGCTCGGCTACCTCGATCTCGAACGCAAGATGCACGAGACGGGCACCACCGATCCGACACCGCTGCAGATCTACGACTGGATCTGCGCGATCCGCAGCAACAAGCTGCCCGATCCGCGCGTGATCGGTAATGCCGGCAGCTTCTTCAAGAACCCCACCGTCACGCCCGAGCAGTGCCAGGACATCATCGCGCGCGAGCCGAACATCGTTCACTACCCCATGCCCGACGGCACCGTGAAGCTCGCCGCCGGCTGGCTGATCGACGCGTGCGGATGGAAGGGCAAGTCCGTCGGCAACGCGGGTGTGTACGAGAGGCAGGCGCTGGTTCTGGTGAACCGCGGCGGCGCCACCGGCGGTGAAGTCGTCACGCTCGCCCGGGCGATCCAGACCAGTGTGTACGAGCGCTTCGGCATCCGCCTGGAACCCGAGCCGGTGGTCGTCTAGCCAACAGGAGCACAAGGCCCGATATGTCCCTCAAGCTGAACCTCGGTTGCGGAAAAAACCCGATGCCGGGGTATGTCAACGTCGACAAGTACGGCACGCCGGATGTTCGCCACGACCTGGAAGCGTTTCCGTGGCCATGGGAGACCAGCAGCGTCGAGGAAGTCGTGCTCAATCATGTGATGGAGCATCTGGGCCAAAGCTCGGACGTGTTTCTCGAGATCATGAAGGAGCTGTATCGCGTCTGCGCCCCCGGCGCGGCCGTTCGCATCTGGGTGCCGCACCCGCGCAGCGACGACTTCCTGAACGATCCGACGCACGTGCGGCCCATCACCCCGGAGGTCTTGTCGCTGTTCTCGAAAAAGAAGAACGAAAGCTGGATCCGGCAGGGCGGCGCCAACTCGCCGCTGGCGCTTTTCCTCGACGTGGACTTCGAGATTCGCGAGGCCAACTTCGTGCTCAACGAGCCGTGGAGCAGCCAGCTGTCCGGCAAGCGGATTTCGGAAGCGGAACTCGACAACGCCGTCGCTCGCTACAACAACGTGGTCAAGGAAATCCGCCTGGTCCTGGCCGTGGTGAAGTAACGCGATCTATTCTTACGCGGCAGGGCTTCAGCCTGGGCGATAGTTCGGGGTTGCGACCCGTCAGCTCATGCGCTCGCTTTTAGCTTTCTTCCTGCTCTTCTTCATTGCCGCGGCGTTCGCGCAGGAGGCCGCAGCCCCGGCGTTCAACATCGACATCCGCGCGCCGAAGGACTTGCGCGACGTGATCTCGCGCAACATCGAGCTGCGCCGCTATCGCGAGGTGAACGATCTCGACGACACCGAGCTTGCGCGTCTCATCACCTCGGCCGAGCGAAATGTGCGCGAGCTCGTGGCGACGCAGGGCTACTTCGACCCGAAGATCTCCGTGCGGCGCGAAAAGGGCCGGGACGGCAAGCCGGTCATCGTGGTGGAGGTGGAACCGGGCAAGCTCACCGAGATCGGCGACGTCAAGATCGATTTCGAGGGAGCGATCGCGCAAAGCCACGATCCTGCGGACCTCGCACAGCGCAATGAGATCGAGACCGATTGGCGGCTGCCGCGCGGCCATCGATTCACGCAGTCCGACTGGGAAGCGGCGAAGTCCCATGCGCAAAAGCAGCTGATCCAAAGGCGCTACCCCGCGGGCCGCGTGAGCTATTCGCTCGCGGACGTGGATGCGCAATCTTCGACGGCATCGCTCGGGCTGCGACTCGATTCGGGGCCGCTTTTTCATCTCGGCGCGCTTCGCGTGAACGGCGTGGAGCGATACGACCCGGTGATCGTTCCGCGGCTTGCGCGCCTTGCGCCCGGAAGCATCTACGACCAGGACGAGATCACGCAGGCGCAGCTTCGGCTGTCGGGTAGCGGCTACTTCCAGACTGCTTTCATCTACGTCGATCCGCAGGGCGACCCGGACGCGGCTACTGTCGACGTGACGGTGCGCGAGGCGCCGCTTCAGCGCGTCGTGTTCGGGCCGGGCATCTCGACCGACAGCGGGCCGCGCCTGTCGCTCGAATACCGGCACAACCGCGTGCCCGGCATCGGCTGGCAGGCGGTAACGAAGCTGCAGGCCGAGAAGAAGTCGCCCTTCATCCAGACCGAATGGAGCGCGATCCCCGAGGAAAACGGCTGGCGCTGGGGCGTGCTCGCGCGCATCGAGCGCGTGGACGACGGAACGCTGCTCACGCACGACCAGAAGCTGCGCTTCGGCCGAACCTGGCTCGGCTCGCACATCGAGCGCAATGTGTACGTGCAATACGACCGGGCACGCGTGCAGGCATCGCCCGGCATCGCGACGGCGGCGATTCCCGACATCGGCGACGGCGAAGCGGTGAGCGTCAACTATGTGTGGACCGGCCGCTACTTCGACCGGCAGCCCTACCCCACTCATGGATACGGCTTCGGCTTCGAAGTGGGCGGGGGCTTCACGCTCACGGGCAGCCGCAGCCCCTTCCAGCGGTCGCTGGTGCGCTGGCTCGGTATCAAGCCTTTCGGCGACAGCCGCATCCAGCTGCGGGCGGAAGCAGGCGCAGTCTTCGCGAGTGCTCGTGCGCAAGTGCCTGCGCAGCAGATGTTCCGCACGGGCGGCGACACCACGGTGCGCGGCTACGGCTATCGCGACATCGGCGTGGAGCGCAGCGGCATCGTCACGCCCGGCCGTTACGAGACGGTGGGCAGCATCGAGTGGCTCAGGCCCATCCGGCACAACGGCCTGGACACGAATTTCGAAAGCGCGGTGTTCGTCGACACGGGCGCCGTCGCCGATCGCGTCTCGACCCTCAAGCCCGTGTACGGCGCGGGTGTGGGCGTCAGGTACCGAAGTCCGCTCGGCCCGATCGAAGCCGACGTCGCCTACGGGTTCCAGCCGAAAAAGTTGCGGCTGCACTTCAACATCGGGTTCACCTTCTGATGGCGCGCGTGCTTCGCTTCGTCGGCATTGCGATCGCGGCGATCGGCGCGCTGCTGGTGCTCGCAGCGATCGGCCTGTGGTGGTGGGCGGGAACGCAGAACTCGCTTAACTGGGTGCTCGCGAAGGTCGCGCAATCGCAATCGATCCGTGCGGACGGTGTGACGGGCTCGTTGCGCGAAGGCCTGAAGGCGCAGCATCTGCAGTGGGAACAGGATGGCCTGAAGATCGAAGCCTTCGATGCGGACCTCGCGTGGCAGCCGCTGGCCATCGCGCGCGACACGATCCGTATCGATCATCTGCATGCGGCGCGCCTTCGCATCGAGGACCGCCGTCCGCCGAAGCCGAGCGTCGTGCCCAAGTCGTTCACGCTGCCCATGCGCGTGGAGGCCGACGACCTGCGCATCGGGCAAGTGCAGTGGGTCACGACGACGCAAAACATCGAGTTCGCCGATCTTGCGGGCAGCTACGCGTTCAACAGCCTGTCGCATGAGATCAAGATCGCGAACGTCACCTGGCTCAAGGGGCAGTATTCCGGCGAAGCAAAGCTCGAAGCGGGTGGGCCATTACGTGTCGAAGCGAAGTTGCAGGGCAGTCTCGTCGCGCCGCTGCCGTTCACCTTCACCGCGACCGTCAAGGGCAACATCACGGACATGCAGGCGCGTGCGCAGTTGCAAGGCGCGCCCGATTCGGCAACGGCGGGAACAAGCGCGAAGCTCGAAGCGCAGCTCAAACCCTGGGACGCGCAAGCCGTGCCGCAAGCGCAAGCCGAGTTCACGCATCTCGATGCAGGCGCCCTGTGGCCGCAAGCGCCGCACACGACGCTCGACGGCAAGGTTCAACTGAAGCCGAAGGATGCGACGACCTGGATGGTCGATCTCGACGCGACCAACGCGACGCCCGGCCCGTGGGACAAGCAGCAACTGCCCGTCGAGCAGGTGAAAGCAAGCGGGGAGTGGCACAAGGACGGCACGGCAATCGTGCGTGAGCTGCACGCGCGTGCTGCGGGCGGCACGCTCGATGCCGGCGGCAACATGAGCAGCGCGCAGGCGTGGACGCTCGAGGCCAAACTCGCACACATCAACCCGGCGGCGATCCACACGAGATTCGAGGCGATGCCGATCGGCGGCATCGTGAAATTGAAAGGCGAAGACGGTGCGATCGATTTCGATGTCAACGTCGCAAGCGCCGGTGCGCCGCCTGCGAAATCTCCAGTGGCCGCACTCCAGCTGCGTTCGGCCAAAGCGAAGGGCCGCTGGCACGAAGGCACGCTGTCGCTTCCCACGCTCGACGTACGCATGAGCGATGCGACTGTGCAGGCGTCGCTCGATGTGCAGCCACAGGCCAGGACAGGCAGCGGGCGCGCGGCGATCGACGCGCCGGGGCTCAAGGTGAACGTCGACGGCAAGATCGCGCAGCGCAGCGGCGCGGGCAAGCTCGACCTGCGCGCCAACGACATCGCGCTGGCGCTGAAGTGGATCGCGCGCTGGCCCGGCGTGCCGAGCGATGTCGGCGCATCCATTGCAGGTGGCCGCGCGGATGCGCAGGTCGCGTGGCAGGGCGGCTGGCAAGACCCGCGCGTGCAGGCACGAGTGGCCGCGCCGCTGCTCACACTCAAGGGCGCGCCGCCATGGACGCTGCGCGACGCAACCGCGACGCTCAATGGCCGTCTGGCCGATGCGCAATTGCAGCTCCATGCGCGAGCGCAGCAGAACCAGCGCCACGCGGTGCTCGATCTCGCGGGCCACGGCGGCCGCAAGGGCGCGACATGGCAAGGTCAGCTCGCGTCGCTGAACGCATCGTTTGCCGATCCATCGCTGGGCAAGGACCCGTGGTCGCTCGCATTGCAGAAGTCATCCGACTGGCGATGGTCCGACGGTCGTTTTGAAGCCGGTGCAGGCGCGGCTTTTCTCAAGTCGCCGCGCGCCAACGATGCGCCGGCCCAGATCATGTGGGAGCCGGTGCACTGGGGCGGCGGCGAGCTGCGCACTTCAGGACGCGTCACCGGTTTGCCGCTCGCGTGGATCGAGCTTGTGGGCGGTCCGCAGTTCGCAGGAAGTGCCGTGAGCGGCGACATGGTGTTCGATGCGCAGTGGGACGCGCAGCTTGGCGCATCGCCTCGCATTCGTGCGTCGCTCGTGCGCAGCCGGGGCGACGTCATGGTGCTCGCCGAAGACGCGGAAGGCCGCAGCGTACGCGTTGCGGCCGGCGTGCACGAAGCCCGGCTGGCGGTGGAAAGCAGCGGCGACGCGGTGACGGCCACGCTGCGCTGGAACAGTGACCATGGCGGCACGGCGGAAGGGCGGCTTGCCACCCGGCTGGCGCGTGGCGGCGCCGCGGGCTGGCAATGGCCCGACACGGCGCCGCTCAATGGATCGCTTCATGCGCGCTTGCCGCGCATCGGCGTGTGGTCGCTGCTTGCGCCGCCGGGTTGGCGCCTGCGTGGCTCGCTGGTCGCGGACGTGAATGTGTCCGGCACGAAGGCCGATCCGAACTTGAGCGGCACGCTCGCGGCCGACGACCTCGCGCTGCGCTCCGTCGTCGACGGCATCGAGATGCAAGGCGGTCGCCTGCGCGCGAGGCTCGAAGGGCGGCGCGTTCTCATCGACGAATTCATCCTGCACGGCAGCGGCGCCAACGGCGGCACGCTCAGCGCCAAGGGCGAGGGATCGTGGACCGCGCAAGGGCCGCAAGCCGGCATTGCAGCGGACATCGACAAGCTTCGCGCCAGCATCCGATCGGACCGGCAGCTCACGCTGTCGGGCCACATCGATGCGAAGCGCGATGCGAGCGGCACGGCGGTGAGCGGCAAGCTGCACATCGACCAGGCGCTCATCGTTTTGCCGGACCAGGGCACGCCCAAGCTCGGCGACGACGTCGTCGTGCGCAACGCGGCCGCGCCGATCACGCGCAAGGAAGCGAAGGCGGCCGAGGAGGCGGCGAAGCAGCCTTCGCAGAAGATGCAAGTCGCGGTCGACATCGACCTGGGCAGCGACTTCCGTGTGCGTAGTGTCGGCGTGGACACGCGCTTGCGCGGCACGCTCGCCGTGTCGGGGCAGTCGATCACGCAGCCACGGATCGTCGGCACGATCTCGGCGGCGGGCGGCGAGTACCGCGCTTATGGGCAGCACCTGGAGATCGAGCGCGGTCTCATTCGATTCACGGGCTCGCCCGAGAATCCGTCGCTCGACGTTCTCGCGGTGCGCCCGAACATCACACAGCGTGTCGGCGTGCAGGTCTCGGGCACGGCGCTCAATCCTTTCGTGCAGCTTTATTCGGAGCCCGACATGCCCGACGCGGAAAAGCTGGCGTGGCTGGTGACGGGGCGCGCAGCCCCCGCCACAGGCGCCGAATCGGCTCTCGTGCAGCAAGCCGCTCTCGCATTGCTCGCCAGCCGCTCCGGCAGCGGGGGCACCGGCATCGCGCAGAAGATCGGCCTGGACGAACTCTCGTTCAGCCGCCAGGGCGCGGAAGGCCCGTCGGTGACGCTGGGAAAGCGCTTCGGCCAGCACTTCTATGCGGCGTACGAGCGCGGCCTGTCGGGCGCGATGGGCACGCTCTACATCTTCTACGACGTCACGCGCAAACTCACGGTGCGCGCGCAGGCGGGCGAGCGGCAGGCCGTGGATTTGATCTACACGTTCGCGTTCGATTAGATCGGGGACAATGCGGTCCCCATGGAGACCGCCCCCGACAACAAGCCCGCGCTGCCCGATCGCCTCTCGGTCGACCCGCGCAGCCCGCATCACGTGCCCGCGATCTTCGAGCACGATGTGGGCATCCTCTTCAACGGCCACGAACGCCACGACGTGGAGGAGTACTGCATCAGCGAAGGCTGGATCCGCGTGCCGGCGGGCAAGACCCTTGACCGGAAGGGCCAGCCCCTTCTGATCAAGATCAAGGGCAAGGTCGAGGCCTTTTACAAGTAGACCGTTCGTCGGCCGAAGGCGCCGTATACGTCAAGGCGGGGGGAGTCAATCGGCATCTTCCGCGCTAGACTGTGTCCGTTTGCAAACAGCCGTAACGGCGAGGCCACGGATGCTGGGCTTGAAAAAGTTTCTGCAGCGCGAACCGGAGGACAACCCGGAGACCGAAGTCGAGCCATCGGGGCACTCGGTCGACGAGATCGCGCTCGAGTACCGGTCGATCATCGGCGACCAGCTCGTCCGTGGCGGTGTGCTTGCCCGCTGCGTCGAGGTCGATGTCCGCCAGGGCGGCAGGACGCGCGACAACCAACCGCTTTTCCTTGCCATGCTGCGGCTGACCACGTGGGAGCGCACTTCGGCCATCCGGCTGCTGCTCGGGTTGCCCATTCTTGAAAGCCGATTGCGCCGCGCCATCCGCGGCAGCTGGCTGCGCGAGGTCAGCCACTTCGGCGGAATCTGGGTGCACGCCTCCGGCCAGTTGCAGGACGGGCACGCGATGGAAGATCTGCGTTCGCTCATCGTCGACGTCGAGCACCGCGATCGCGATCGCGACTCCTCGCAGCCGCCTTCGACAGGCGCAGACGCATCGGTGTGGAGCCTGCCCACCGACCTGGGTCACCTGCCGCGCGAATAAGCGGCTTCAGATCAGCAGAGCAGCTTGTAGGATCGCGCCGCAACTTGCGCGCGCCGCCCCTCGCCGCGTGACGGCCGAGGCATCATGCCCGCCATGGACACGCATCCGCAAGCACGCGAGGCGCGCGCCGACCTCGATGCCATCAACCGCCCCACCTGGGCCAGGCGCGACACCGTTCGCGAATACGAGCGCCTGCAAGGATTCACCGACGTGGGCGAGCAGGCCGCGCTCGACTTCGTGGCCGACCGCGTGCGTGGGCGCCCGATTCTCGACATCGGCATCGGCGCGGGCCGCACGACGCAATTGCTCCTGCAGCTGAGCAAGGACTATGTCGGCGTCGACTACACGCAGGAGATGGTCGAAGCAAGCCGCAAGCGCTGTCCGGGTGTTCGCGTCGAGCGGATGGATGCACGCGACCTCGCAGCTTTCGCCGACGGCCAGTTCGCGTTCGCGATGTTTTCCTTCAACGGCATCGATTCCGTGAGCCCCGGTGACCGGATGAAGGTGCTGCGCGAAGCGCATCGCGTGCTCCAGCCGGCAGGCCTGTTTCTTTTTTCAGCGCACAACCACGACGGGCCGGGCTGCGGCGAACATCCCCAGGTCAACATCCCTTTCACCTGGAACCCGATCAAGCTCGGGTGGCGCAGCTTCAAGTCGATCCGCGCATTGCCGCGTTCGCTGATGAACTATCGCCGCTTGCGCGCGGTGAACGAAACGCACGAGGGCTGGTCGGTAATGAACGCCGGAGCCCATGGGTTCTCCATCGTGTGCGTTTACACGACGATGGCCGAGCAGAAGCGGCAGATTCGCGAAGCGGGCTTCGAATGCGAGGCCGTCTTCGACAACGCGCGAGGACAGCGCGTGCAGGACGGCGTCGA
>DATJJL010000159.1:0-13965 GCA_035492155.1 Ramlibacter sp.
TGGGCGGCGAGCGGGTCTGGAACGTCCTGGCCTTCTGATGGCGGTCTTCACCGAAGTCCCGGAGGACGAAGCCGGTGCGCTGGTGCGCAAGCTGCAGCTGGGCGAGCTGGTGCTGCTGCGCGGCATCCAGGGCGGCATCGAAAACACCAATTACTTCCTCACGGTGCAACAGGAAGGATCGCAGCACGAATATGTGCTGACGCTGTTCGAGCGCCTGTCGCACGACCAGCTGCCGTTCTACCTTTACCTGATGAAGCATCTCGCGCGCCAGGGCATCCCGGTGCCCGAGCCGCAGACGCAGCCCGGCACGGCCTCGGCCGCGCACCCTGAAGGCGAATTGCTCTTCACCCTGCGCGGCAAGCCCGCGGCGATCGTCGAAAAGCTGCGCGGCCACAGCGAACTGCAACCATCGGAAAGTCATTGCGCGGCGGTGGGCGAAATGCTGGCGCGCATGCACCTGGCAGGACGCGATTTCACGATGTCGCAGCCGAATTTGCGCGGCCTGGCGTGGTGGAACGAGACGGCGCCCACGGTGATGCCCTACCTCGAGCCGGCGCAAGCCGCGCTTCTCAAGAGCGAGCTCGCGTACCAAAACCATGTCGCCGCGAGCTCGACATACGCTGCGCTCCCGCGCGGGGCGGTGCATGCCGACCTTTTCCGCGACAACGTGATGTTCGAGGACGGCAAGCTCACGGGCTTCTTCGATTTCTACTTCGCGGGCGTCGACGCGTGGCTCTTCGACATCGCCGTGTGCCTGAACGACTGGTGCATCGATCTCGAAAACGGTGCCGCGGACGAAGGGCGGACCCGTGCGTTGCTGGACGGCTATTCAACTGTGCGGCCCCTGGCCTTCGCCGAGCGTCAGCTGCTGCCGGCCATGCTGCGTGCCGGCGCCCTGCGCTTCTGGATTTCGCGCCTGTGGGATTTCCACCTGCCGCGCGAGGCCGCGATACTGAAGCCCCACGATCCCACGCACTTCGAGCGCGTGTTGCGCCAACGCGTACTCGCATTGCGTTAAATTTGTCACGGGCGGCGCGCCCTTCGCGCATCCGTGCTGCAATGAAGCGGCATCCACAGCGACTCCCCTTACGTAACAGTCGATGAAACTCAACATCGTTCCCGCACGCACTGGCATCCAATGGGCCCGCCTCGGATTGCAGACATTCATGAAGCAGCCGCTCGCGCTGGCGGCGCTGGTGTTCATGTACAGCACGATCGCAGTCGCGATGCTGGTCATTCCGGTGGTCGGCCCCTTCATCATGATGGCGCTCGTGCCGATGGGAACGCTGGGCCTCATGGCCGCGACCAAGGTGGCCGAGACAAGCTCGTTCCCGATGCCGCATGTGCTGCTGACGGCATTCCGCGCGAGCCGCGAACGAGTACGCGCGATGATCGTGCTGGGTGCGCTCTACGCGGTGGCGATCGTGGTCATCTCGCTCATCGTCCATGCGCTGGTCGATGTGCCCGACGTCGCGGGCAAGGACGCGATCGAACTCGCGCAGATGCCCGAGTTCGTGCAGGCCATGTTCGCCACGATGCTCTGGACGGCCGTGCTGTACCTGCCGGTCTCGCTGGCGTTCTGGCATGCGCCCGCCCTGGTGCACTGGCACGGCATCCCGCCGATAAAAAGCCTCTTTTTCAGTTTCGTCGCCTGCATGCGCAATGCAGCCGCCTTCACGATGTACGGCCTCGCGTGGATGGGGATCGCGCTCGTCATCGTGGCGGCCAGCAGCCTTGCGGGGCTGATCACGCCCTGGCTTTTCGGCGTGGTCTTCGGCGCGGCCACCACGCTTGCGAGCATCGCGTTCTACATCTCGATCTGGTTCACCTTTCGTGATAGCTTCCTCGACGCAGAGGGAAACACCCCCGGAGACCCACTATGACGCGACATACCCTTGAAGGCCGCACCGACGACGAGGTGCTCTGGTGGCAACGCCGAAGCTTCATACAGGCTGCCGCGGCGTGGACGGCGATGGGCGGCTTCGCGGCGGCGCACGCGCAGCAGCGAAGCAACATCGTCGATTTCACCGGTGAGGCGACGATCAACGGCGAGCCCCTCACGCGCGAGCGCACGATCCAGACGGGCGACAGCCTGCTGACCGGGCCCAAGTCGAACCTCATCTTCGTCATCGGCGACTCGTCGTTCCAGGTGCGCCAGAACACGCGCTTCACCGTGGAGCGGGGCGCATCGCTCTTCGCGGTGAGCGTGCTGCGCCTGCTCTCCGGCGGCATCGCGGCCGTGTGGGGCAAAGGGCCGCACCGGCAGATCACGACGCCGACGCTCACTGCAGGCATCCGGGGCACGGGCACTTACACCGAGGTCTTCGACGCGCAGGATTTCCGCAGCTACTTCTGCAACTGCTACGGCACGATCGACGTGAACGCGGGCGAGGACAAGGTGGTGTCGCAATCGTCCTACCACCAGTCGTTCTGGGGCGAAGCCCACCCGAAGAACGGCCACGTGCTCACCGCCGCCAACGCGATCAACCACACCGACGAAGAACTCGAATATCTCGCCAAGCTTGTCGGGCAGCAGACGGCGTGGCAGGTCGAAGGACGCAAGGGCATCAAGAACGGCATGGGCTATATGGATCCGGTGCCCCCGTCCATGCACCCGGCCAACGAGCTGAAGTGACGGCACACGCACCCCACTCGCACGACCACCACGGTCATCACGGCCATGACCATCATCACCATGGCCATGACGCAGGCCCCGGTCGCGCGCTGGCCATCGGCATCGCGCTGAACCTGGCCTTCGTCTTCATCGAATGGGGCTTCGGGCTCTACGCGAATTCGCTTGCGCTCCTGGCCGACGCCACGCACAACCTCGGCGACGTGCTCGGGCTTGTCTTTGCGTGGGGCGCAGCGCGCCTCGCACTGCGCGCGCCTTCCCCACGTTTCACTTACGGGCTCGGCGCAAGCTCGATCCTCGCGGCACTTGCCAACGCACTGCTGCTCGTGGCCGTGACCGGCGGCCTCGTGTGGGAGGCCGTGCTGCGCCTGCAGGAGCCGCGCACGATCGAAGGCGGCGTCGTCATCGGCGTGGCTCTCGCGGGCGTCGTGGTCAACGGCCTGAGCGCATGGCTGCTGCACCACGGGCATGAACACGATCTCAACGTCAAAGGCGCCTACCTGCACATGCTGGGCGATGCGGCGGTGTCGGTCGGCGTCGCCGTCGCGGGCGGCATCATCATTTTCACGGGCTGGGCGTGGCTCGATCCGGTCATGTCGATCGTTGTCGGCATTGTCATCGTCTGGAGTTCGCTCAGCCTGCTTCGCGATGCACTCGGTCTCGCACTGCACGCCGTGCCGCAGGGGATCGATAGCGAAGCCGTGCGCAGCTACCTGGCCGCGCTGCCCGGCGTGGCGGAAGTGCACGATCTGCACATCTGGGCGACGAGCACCACCCTCACCGCACTGACGGCACACCTGGTCACGCCTGCGGGCCACCCGGGCGACGAGATGATCGAAGAAGCGCGCCGCACGATCGCCTCGCGCTTCGGCATCAAGCACGTCACGCTGCAAGTCGAACTGGGCGACTGCGGAAAGGGATGCTGATTCAGATCGGCGTGAGCTTTGCGACGGCGAGCGCCAGCCACTTCATGCCATGCCGCGGGAAATCCACCTGCGCACGCGCGTCGTCCCCCTGCCCTTCGATGGCCTTCACGGTGCCCTCGCCGAACTTCGTGTGGAACACCTTCATGCCCGCCTTGAGGCCGTGCGCGGGCGGCGTCTTCTGCTCGGGCACCGGCGGGCTCGCGAAAGTCGCCGACGTTTCGCCGCGCGTCGTCGGATAGCCCGCGCCGAAGCCGAACATCGAGCCGCCGAAGCGCTGGTTCTTCGGCGTGAGCCACTTCAGCGTTTCCTCGGGCAGCTCGTCGAAGAAGCGGCTGCGCACGTTGTAGCGCGTCTGGCCATGCAGCAATCGGGTTTGCGAGTGCGTGAGGTACAGGCGCTTGCGCGCACGCGTGATGGCGACATACATCAGCCGGCGCTCTTCTTCGAGGCCGTCGCGGTCCTGCATCGATCGCTCGCTGGGGAACAAGCCCTCTTCGAGACCGGTGATGAACACGCAGTCGAATTCGAGGCCCTTGGCCGAATGCACCGTCATGAGCTGCACCGCGTCCTGCCCGGCCTGCGCCTGGTTGTCGCCGGATTCGAGTGCGGCGTGCGTGAGGAAAGCCGCGAGCGGTGACAAGGTTTCGCCCGTCTGCGCATCGGGCGGCACGTAATCGGGCGTGGGCTCGTTCGCCTCGGGCAGGCTCGGGTCGAGCCCCTGGCTCGCAGGCGATTGACGCAGCACCGTCCCGCCCAGTTCGTCGATGGGCATTGCGACGGCGTCGCGGCCGAAGCCCTCTTGCGTGACGAAGCTCTCCGCGGCGTTGACCAGTTCCTCGAGGTTCTCGATGCGGTCGGCGCCTTCGCGCTCGGTCCTGTAGTGGTCGATGAGCCCTGCGTCATGCACGACGTGTTCGATGATCTCGCGCAGCGTGAGGTTCTGCGTGGCGGCGCGCATCGCCTCGATCTTCTGCACGAACACCGCGAGCTTCGCGCCGGCCGCGCCCGTGGTCGCCTTGATCGAATCGTGCAGCGAGCCGCCTTGCACGCGAGCAGCGTCCTGCAATTGTTCGACGGTGCGTGCACCGATGCCGCGCGGCGGGAAGTTGACGACGCGAAGGAAACTCGTGTCGTCGTTCGGGTTCTCCAGCAGGCGCAGGTAAGCAAGGGCATGCTTGATTTCCGCACGTTCGAAGAATCGCAAGCCGCCGTACACGCGATACGGCACGCCGGCATTGAACAGCGCCGTTTCGATCACGCGGCTTTGCGCGTTGCTTCGATAGAGCACCGCGATCTCGTGGCGAGGAACATTGTCGCGAACGAGCTGCCGCGCCTCCTCGACCAGCCACTGCGCTTCGGCCATGTCGGTCGGCGCTTCGTACACGCGCACAGGCTCGCCCGGGCCGGCGTCGGTGCGCAGGTTCTTGCCCAGGCGCCGCTGGTTGTGGCTGATGAGCGCGTTCGCGGAATCGAGGATGTTCGAGTGGCTGCGGTAGTTCTGCTCCAGCTTGATCTGGTGCAACACGCCGAACTCGCGCACGAAGTCGGCCATGTTGCCCACGCGCGCGCCGCGGAAGGCGTAGATGCTCTGGTCGTCGTCGCCCACGGCGAACACCGCGGCGCCTTGGCCGCTGAACATCTTCAGCCACATGTACTGCAGCTTGTTGGTGTCCTGGAATTCGTCCACCAGGACGTGGCGAAAGCGCCGCTGGTAGTGCTCGCGCAGCGGGTCGTCGTCGCGCAGGATCTCGTAGCTGCGCAGCATGAGCTCACCGAAATCCACCACGCCTTCGCGCTGGCATTGGTCCTCGTAGAGCTGGTAGATCTCGACCTTGCGCCGGTCGTCATCACCGCGCACCTCGACCATGTTCGGCCTCAGGCCCTCTTCCTTGCTGCCCGAGATGAACCACTGCATCTCCCTGGGCGGAAAGCGCTCCTCGTCGACGCTGTTGGCCTTCATCACGCGCTTGACGGCCGACAGCTGGTCCTGCGTATCGAGGATCTGGAAGCTTTGCGGCAGATTGGCGATGCGCCAGTGCGCGCGCAGGAAACGGTTGCACAGCCCGTGGAAGGTGCCGATCCACATGCCGCGCACATTGACGGGCAGCATGGCCTGCAGGCGCGTGAGCATTTCCTTCGCGGCCTTGTTGGTGAAGGTGACGGCCAGCACGCCGCCGGGGGACACCTGCCCTGTCGAGAGGAGCCATGCGATGCGCGTGGTGAGAACACGGGTCTTGCCCGATCCCGCGCCCGCCAGGATGAGTGCATGCTCCGCCGGTAGCGTCACGGCCGCACGCTGTTCGGCATTGAGGTTCTGCAAGAAAGGCGAATCCGCCGCGACTTCTGGGAACATTCAGGCATTGTAGGAACATGAACCGGCTGATTTCTTTCATCTTCGCCTTGCCGCTTGCTCTGTCGTGCACATTGGCGGCGAACGCGCAATCGTCCTGCTCCAGCGACGGCACCAGGCAGCCCACCGCGCTGCTCGAACGCTTCATCAACGCCGACTGCGAAACCTGCTGGGCCGACAAGCAGACGCCCGAGCCCGCGAGCGGCACGCTGGCGATCGACTGGGTGACGCCCGGCTTGCGCGGCGACGACGCACCGCTTTCGGCCGTGGCTGCGCTCGATGGCGGATGGCGGCTCGAAGCGCTTGGCAAGAGCGTGCCGGCGCGATCGTCCAGCGTCTTCTCGCAGCGTTCAGCAGGAACAGGGGGCGCGCTCAAGCTTCGGGTCGCGCACGGCCTGCCGGTCAACGACTACATCGGCACTTCCATCGAGATGCGCGGCGGCGGCAGCGGCCCGTTCACGGCGTGGCTGCTGCTGGTCGAGTCGCTGCCCGCAGGGACCGAGGGCACCGTCGTCGACCGCAACCTGGTGCGCAACGCTTTCAGCGTCGAGTGGAAAGGCGCAGCCGCGAAACGCTACGAGATTCGCCCGATGCGCATTGCCGAAGGCACGAAGCCATCGCGTCTTCGCGTGGTCGGCTGGGTGCAGGATGCGCAAGGGAAGGTGCGGGCGATTGCGCAATCGCATTGCTCGGGGAAGTAGACAACTACCTGGGCTTGCGATCCGGTTTCGATCCGGAGAGTTGAGCAAACGGCGAGTTCTGGCGCATGGCAGGACCCCAGCCCAGTGAGTCGGAACACATGCGGAGCACGAGATCGCGCAGCGGCAGCCTGAGCCACGCGCGCCATCGCTCGACGTAGTCTTGGCTGCAAAGCTGACCGGCTTCCCAGAGGTCGACTACGCGACGCGCATCCGCGATACGCCTGCGCTGCTCGGCTGGAGGAGCGCACAGCAAGTCGATCGCGAGTTGCTCGTGCACCATCAGCCGCCGCAGTTCCACCTGGCGATGCGCCGCGCGCGCAGCATGCCTGATGTGAGAACGGAGAGCAGCGTCCATGGCGGATTTTGGACAATTTTTCGGAATTCAACAAAAATCGCGAGGCGCATTCGAATCCTCAACGAAGTAGAATCACGCACCGGGCCCAAGCAATTTGCGCCCGGTTTCTTTTTGCCCACGCGGCAAGCCGGGTCCAGTCCAAGCGCTCATCTGTTGTCCAACAGTTTTCTGGAGCCGCCATGGAAATCTTCGACTACGACAAAGTCCTTCTCCTGCCGCGCAAGTGCCGCGTGCAAAGCCGCAGCGAATGCGATCCTTCGATCGAGTTCGGGCCCCGCACCTTCCGCATCCCGGTCGTTCCCGCCAACATGAAAACGGTGGTGAACGAAGAGCTCTGCCTGTGGCTCGCGAAGAACGATTACTTCTACGTGATGCACCGCTTCGATCTCGACAACGTCGCCTTCGTGCGGCGGATGCGCGATGCAGGCGCCTACGCGTCGATCTCGGTCGGCGTGAAGGAAGCCGATCACGCCACCATCGACGCGCTGGCAGCCGAGGGGCTCGTGCCCGAATACATCACCATCGACATCGCGCACGGCCACGCCGACACGGTCAAGGACATGATCGCGCACATCAAGCAGAAGCTGCCCTCCTCCTTCGTGATCGCGGGCAATGTGGGCACGCCCGAAGGTGTGATCGACCTGGAGAACTGGGGCGCTGACGCGACCAAGGTCGGCGTCGGCCCGGGCAAGGTCTGCATCACGCGCATGAAGACAGGCTTCGGCACCGGCGGCTGGCAACTCTCCGCGCTGAAGTGGTGTGCGCGCGTGGCAAGCAAACCGATCATCGCCGACGGCGGCATTCGCGAACACGGCGACATCGCCAAGAGCGTGCGCTTCGGCGCGACGATGGTGATGATCGGCTCCATGCTCGCCGGCCACGAGGAATCGCCCGGCAAGACGGTGGAAGAAGGCGGCAAGCTCTACAAGGAGTACTTCGGCAGCGCGTCGGATTTCAACAAGGGCGAATACCGCCACGTCGAAGGCAAGCGCATCCTCGAGGAAGTGAAAGGCAAGCTCGCCGACACGCTGCGCGAAATGCGCGAAGACGTGCAAAGCTCGATCAGCTACGCAGGCGGGCGCAAGCTGCTCGACCTGCGCAAGGTGAACTACGTGATCCTCGGGGGGGAGAATGCCGGGGAACATTTGCTGATGTAGCAGCACGCTGTCACCCCGGCGCAGGACGGGGTCGATGGCGATGGATGCACCGCGCTCTATCGACCGCCAACGACCCCGGCCTACGCCGGGGTGACAGGGCGGTTGATCAAGCACGATGTACCCGCTCGCGTCAGGCGGTGCCCGGCAGCCGCGCCTTTTGTCACGGCAAGCCCTGAGCCCGCCGCGGCGACAGCGTGATGCGGCAGCGCCGCGAACGCGCTTCCAATCTGACCCCGCGACACTGTTTGAGTGACGAGATGGGCTCGCCCATCTCGTCGACGAGTTGTGTCGCGCTTAGACGCGGCGGGCGTTTGGGCTTGCGAAGTCCTCGCGCGAGCGAGGACCGTACAGCAGGACGGCTGCCGGGCACCGCCTGACGCGAGCCCCCCGCCGTCGAACGCACTACTTCAGGAACATCTGCGGCGGCACGGTCTCGCCGAACACGCGGGGCTTGCCGGGCACAAGCTGCGCGCTTTGCGGCGCCTGCGCGCTGCAAGTTCCGGTGTCGATGTAATTGAGCGCGGCCTTCAGGCGGCTTTCCTCGCGGTCGCCCATCGGGTGATCGAGGTCGTCGGGCACCGGGCAATCCACCGGCATGCCGCTTGAATAGCCGCCGACGTTCTGTGCATTCACGGTCTCGAAATTCACCGCGTTGAAAATGGTGCCGCAGTTGCTGCGCGGAACGAAGCCGTAGGGCTTGCCGTACGTGCGGTCGCCCACAAGCACGACCTGCATGAACGGCTTCAGACCATTGATCAACATTTCGCTCGCCGATGCCGTGCCGCCCGATGTGATCACGACGAGGCGCTTGAGGCCTTCGACGGGTTGCGAAAATCTCTGGGCCGCGGTGTCGAACGGCACGTTCAGGTTCTCTTCGGCATGCTTGTCGTTGAAGAGCAGCTTCGCAAATAGCGCGCCATCGGTTTGCGATCCGCCCAGCATGCTCGCGAGATCGCGCGATGTGACGACCGCGCCGCCGCCGTTGTAGCGAAGGTCGAGCACGACTTCGCTCACGCCCGCCCACGCCATGTGCTCCGTGACGAAACCGAGCAGCGACGTGCTGTAGGTGACGAACTGGTTGTAGTTGAGATAGCCGACCTTGATCGGCTGGCCTTTTCGCGTCGCATCCATGACCTGCCATGAGGCGACAGGCTGCATGCGGAAAAAGCGCGAGTGAACGACGAGCGTGCGCTGCGTACCTGCGGCATCGGCCAGCACGAAGGAGCGCGCCACGCCTTCGGTGTTCACGACCGGCAGCACGCCTTCCATGATCTCCAGCGGCGAGTGCCCGTCGATCGACACGATGGTGTCGCCGCGTTGCATGCCCAGCGATGCGACGGGCGACAGCGGCTCCACGTTGCGCACACGCAGGCGCTTCGTTGCGGGCTCCCAGACCAGCGCGTAGCCGTAGCCGTAGCGCCAGCCCGTCGTGAAGAGCTGGTCGAAGCTCTCCTCGGTTTGCGTGTAGCTGTAACGATCGGGCGGATTGGGCAGGATCGACTGGAAGTAGGAATCCATGTCCTGCGCGCCGCCGTCACCGGCCTTCAGCTGCGCGTACCAGTAGTACTGGTCCTGCATCCACGCATCGAGCGATGCGCGTTGCGCGTCCGACGTGCACGCGGCAGCGGGATCGGGCGAACTCGGAAAAACGGCGGTGGCACTGTCGCTGCCGCCGCCGCACGAGACGACCGAGGCGCACAGCGCCAGGATGAAAAGAAGTTTGCGCACGTTGGAAAAGAAAAATTCAGCAGGTCAGCGCTTGAACATGCCCGGGGGCGAGACATCGCCCATCACGACCGGCGCGCTTCGATGCACAAGCAGCGCCGCTTGCGGGGATTGCGGGCACTGGCCCGCTGCGATGTAGCCCAGGGCTGTCTTCAGGCGCGCCTCGTTGGGGTCGCCCAGCGCGTGATCGAGATCGTCGGCCACGGGGCATGTCGGCGCGAAGCCGGAAGTGTAGCCGCCGACGCCCAGCGAATTGACGCTCTCGAAGTTCACCGCGTTGTAAGTTGTGCCGCAATTGTCGAAGGGCTCGAACCCGTACGGCTTGCCATACGTGGTATCGCCAATAAGCACGACATCCATAAAAGGCTTCAAGCCATTGATAACAAGCTCGCTGGCCGATGCGGTGTCGCCCGAGGCGATGACGATGACGCGCGTGAGGCCCGGAATGCTCTGCGCCGTGGCGTTGAAAAGATAGTTCTCGTTCTTCGCCTGGTTCTTGTCGTTGAAGCGAAGCGACGCGAAGACTTGACCTGCGACACGCGACCCTGCGACGAGACTTGCCAGATCGCGCGATGTCGCGACATCGCCACCGCCGTTGTAACGAAGGTCCAGCACCAGTTCGCTCGCGCCTTGCAATGCGAACGCTGCAACCGTGTTGGTGAGGTCGGCCAGGCTGTAGGTGACGAACTGCGTGTAATCCAGGTAACCCACCTTGATCGGTTGGCCGCCGCGCGTGGCGCTGAGCAACGACACATCGCGCACCGGCGTGAGCGGGAAAGTGGCCGAGACCATCTGCAGCTCTTTCACGTTGCCCGCGATGTCCCGCACATCGATCGTGCGCGGCACGCCTTCGGTTGCCACCGGGCCCGCGGCACCGGCCACGATCTCGGCGGGGCTGTGGCCATCGACGCTCAGGATCGTGTCGCCGCGGCGCAGGCCGGCTGCATACGCGGGACCTTGCGGCTCGACGGTGCGCACGCGCAAGGTGATGTTCGTCGTATCGGTTTCGACGTAGGAATAGCCGTAACCCGTGAACGTGCCTTCGTCGAAAAGTTGCTGATAGGCAGCTGTGGACTCCGAAAAGCTGAATCGATCCGTCGGCACATAAAGCATCGAGCGGAAGTAGGCATCCATCGTCGCCGCATTCGCATCGGGCGCGTGCATCTGCTGATACCAGAAATAATCGTTCGACATGAAATCGAGCAGCGCCTGCCGCTGGCCCGCAACCGAGCACGCCGCAGTCGGCGTCGGTGTGCCGCCGCCGCCCCCGCCGCAGGCTTGCAGCACGGCGGCGAGAACGAGGATCCAGAGCTTTTTCATGCGGTGCGCGGCGCGGACAAGACGAGTTCGAGTGCAAGACTGCTCAGCCGGTTCCCCGGTTCCGCGAGCGCCTCGAGCGCGCTGAAATGATTGCGACCCGGCAATTGTTCGCACACCGGCACGGCCTGCGCGCCCCATGCATCGCGAATGAGGCTGTTCTGCCGGAGAAATTCCTCGGTTTCGTCGGCGCCGCACACGGCATAGAGCTTTCCCCGATGCGGAGCCGGCAAAAGTGCGGGGCTCGCTTTGCGAACTTGTTCGCGCGTGAGGTGCAGCGACGTCTGCAAATATGGCGTGTGCATGACCGCGTCGAGATCGTTCAGGCCCGAAATCGAGATCGCGTTTTTCACGAGGTCGGCGGGTAACGCCGGGTCGTACGCAGGCCAGACGCAAGACAGCATCATCGCAGCGAGGTGGCCGCCTGCCGAATGGCCGGCGACGGTGATGCGAGACGGATCGCCGCCATGCTGAGCGATGTTCTTCCACGTCCACGCCAGCGCCTTGACCATCTGCATGACGATGTCCGGCACCGTAACAGCGGGACACAGCGCGTAGTTGGGCACGACGACCGAGACACCCTCGTTGGTGAACGCGGGCGCGATGAACGAATGTTCCCGCTTGTCCATCCCGCGCCAGTAGCCGCCGTGGATGAAGAACAGCACAGGTGCATGCGCATGGTCCGGCCCGCGCGCATGGAAGATGTCCAGGTGCTCGTTGGGCCCGCCGCCGTAGCGCACGTCCAGCTCGCGTGCGCCGCCGCGCATCGCCTCCACCGAATCGGCCGCCCAGCGGCGGAAATGATCCACATGTCCGGGAACGCGTTCGCGAACGTTGTACTGGCTGTCGAGCCATGCCGAGTCGTAAGTACTCATGGCTCGAGTGTACGGTTGCGGCACGGCTTGGCGACCGCTATTCTGGGATGACCGAAGGAGCCACGGATGAGATTGAGCCAAGAACAGCTGGAGCAATTCGATCGCGAGGGTTATCTCTTCTTCCCGGGCCAGTTCTCGGCCGAAGAGATGCGCATGCTGACCGGTGAGGTGCCGCGCTTATACGCACGCCGCGAGGCTTACAACGTGCGCGAGAAATCCGGGGAAGCCGTGCGCACGAATTTCGCGGCGCACATGTATAGCGAGCCCTTTGCGCGGCTCGCGCGGCATCCGCGCATGGTGCGCCCTGTGATGGACCTGTTCGACGAGCAGGTGTACATGCACCAGTTCAAGATCAACGGGAAGATGGCCTTCGAGGGCGACGTGTGGCAATGGCACCAGGACTACGGCACCTGGCTGAACGACGACATGATGCCCACCGAGCGCGCGATGAACGTCGCGATCTTCCTGGACGACGTGAACGAATACAACGGCCCGCTGATGTTTATCCCGGGCAGCCACAAGAAGGGCGTGATCGAAGCGAAGCACGATCTCACGACGACGAGTTACCCGCTGTGGACCGTGGACAACGACTTGATCGCCAAGCTTGTCGATCGCGCGGGCGGCAAGAACGGCGGCATCGTGTCGCCGAAGGGCCCGGCCGGATCGATGATCCTTTTTCACAGCTGCCTGGTGCACGCATCGACCAGCAACCTTTCGCCCTGGAATCGAGTCAGCGTGTACCTGTCGCTGTGCGCTGTGTCCAACCACATCCGCCGGTTCAAGCGGCCCGAATACATCGCGCATCGCGACTTCGCGCCCATCGAGTGCCTGCCCGACGACTGTTTGCTGAAGCCCTACCCGGTCGACCTGCCGTGGAAGGACGGCGTGCCGGCGAGCGCATTGCAGACGACAACCGAACGCCAGGAGGTTGTCGCCCCGGCGTAGGCCGGGGCCGATGGCGATGGATGCAGCTCGACATATCAACTCCCAACGACCCCGGCCTTCGCCGGGGTGACAAACCGTATCGAAGATGAGCCTCTACGCAAAACTCAAGCAACGCGCCGCGGACGGCAAGCCCGTTCGCGTGGGCCTGATCGGCGCAGGCAAGTTCGGCTCGATGTACCTCGCGCAGGTGCCCCACACACCCGGCGTGCATCTTGCAGGCATCGCCGATCTGTCGCCCGAAGCAGCGCGAACGAATCTCGCGCGTGTGGGCTGGAAGAAGGAACGTGCGGCGGCATCGTCGATCGACGAAGCGATCAAGTCAGGCGCAACGCACGTGGGCACCGATTGGCAGGCGCTGGTGCGACACCCCGCCATCGATGTCATCGTCGAGTGCACCGGCCATCCGATCGCGGCCGTCGATCACTGCCTCGAAGCATTCGCGAACGGCAAGCATGTCGTGAACGTCACGGTGGAAGCCGATGCGTTCTGCGGCCCGCTGCTCGCAAGGCGCGCGGCGGAAGCGGGCGTCATCTATTCGCTCGCTTTCGGCGACCAGCCTGCGCTCATTTGCGATCTGGTCGACTGGGCTCGCACATGCGGCTTCCCTGTCGTCGCCGCGGGACGCGGCCACAAGTGGTTGCCGCACTTCTGCGAATCCACACCGGAAACCGTGTGGGGCTACTACGGCCTCACGCCCGAGCAGGCGCAGCGCGGCGGATTGAACCCGAAGATGTTCAACAGTTTTCTCGACGGATCCAAACCCTCCATCGAGAGCACGGCCGTCGCGAACGCGACAGGCCTCACTGTGCCGAGCAACGGCCTGCTCTATCCGCCTGCGAGCGTCGAGGACATTCCGTTCGTCACGCGGCCGAGGGAAGAAGGCGGCGTGCTCGAGCGCAAGGGCATGGTCGAAGTGATCTCCTCGCTCGAGGCGGACGGCCGCAAGATCGGCTACGACATCCGCATGGGCGTGTGGGTCACC
>DATJJL010000160.1:0-5957 GCA_035492155.1 Ramlibacter sp.
ATGCTGACGACCGGGATGTTGATCTCGGGGAAGATGTCGGTCGCCATGTTCCGCAGCACCAGCGGCGTGGCGAGCACGATCAGCATCGCCATCACGATGAACGTGTAGGGGCGCCGCAGCGCGATGGACACCATGGACATCGGTAGATTCGGGGCGCGCGAAGCTGCCGATGATAAGTGACCTTACTGTTTCGGGCGTGTAAAGCCGCAGTCGGTCGAGACTGGCTAGTGACGTGGCAGAAAGTAGCCTTTGATGATTGACCGGTCGAGCACTGCGATCTGGATGTGGTTCTTTCTTCGAAACAACGTGTTGTCGTAGAGAAAGTCACCCTCCATGAACGCAGAGCGAACCGTCTGATACGGAGCCAGGCCTTGCTCCTTTCTCAGATCGTGAAGGTGCTCGAATACGGCGCGATCCAGGTGACGGAACAACAAGTCTTCTGTTTTCCCCTTGTTTTGCGGCAAGGGAGTATTCATCGCCTCGAAGTCCTTTCGAAGATCTTCGTAAGCCGTCTTCAATTCGTCCAACGCCGGCTGATCGAACAAGTTGAGGCAGTTCCCGGGATCGATCACGGCACCGATGACTGCCGGCTCCTTGTGCTTGATCCCTTTCCAGGCCATACGCTCTTGAGAAAAGCGAAGCGCGCGAACGGGATCGTTCTCCCAGAAGTACGCGCCGTTCCCCAGCCAGTCATAGTCGTTATGACTGAACTCGACATGTTCCTTGGAGTTCGAAACGATCTTCATGACCGTTTCCTTGTTGGTGCCGTGAAAGCCCAAAACCCAACTGGGCAAGCGCTGGTACATCAGCCCCCGTAGTTCTTCGTGAGCTTTCCTGCGGCAGTCAACACACCGCGCTTCACGTACCACGCACGCAGCTTCTCCGGATCCTTGCGCAACTTGTCTTTCGACTTGGTGAGCTGCTTTTTCACTTCGGGGTCGTTCAAGGTCGGGCCCACCAGACGCCCGTCCACCATGCGTAGTCCCTGAGATTGGGGAATTGCATGTGCGAGCGCATGTTCAGCGCACGATGGGGCGGCGGGCTTCTTGTTCGGCATGAGACGAATGCTACACCGCCACTGGGCGATTCCCAAACGTCTGCGAATCCGCTCTCACTTCACCCGCTGCTTCTCCAGCTTGCGCGCGAGTGTTCTGCGATGCATGCCAAGCCGCCGCGCGGTCTCCGAGATGTTGAAGCCCGTTTCCGCCAGCACTTCGTGGATGCGTTCCCACTCGAGCGTCTTGATCGACGTCTGCCGGCTCGTGAGGTCCACATCCGGATTGCCTTGACCCTTTCCGAAGGCCTCGACGATATCGTCGGTGTTCGCGGGCTTCGCCAGATAGTGGCGCGCTCCGAGCTTGATCGCCTCCACCGCGGTGGCGATGCTCGCGAAGCCCGTCAGCACGACGATCACCATCTCCTCGTCGGTTTCGTGCAGCAGTTGCACGCAGGCCAGGCCCGAATCGCCGCCGGCGAGCTTCAGGTCGACGACGGCGAATTCGGGGCTTTCTGCCTCGAGCACCGCGCGAACTTCGTCCAGGTTCGTTGCGCGCAGCACGCGATAGCCGCGCCGCTCGAACGAGCGCTGCAGCGTGCGTGCGAAGGCGTCGTCGTCCTCGACGACGAGCAGCTCGCGTTCAGGTGTTGTCGGGTCCATCGGCTTCCACGGTCAGGGCGGCAAGCGGGATCGAAATCCGCACTTCCGCGCCGCGGTTCCCATTGTGGGCGCGAATGCTTCCGCCCAGTGTGCGTGCGACATTGACGGCCAGGAAAAGGCCGAGCCCGCGCCCGGCCGAGCCCTTGGTCGAGGCATAGGGCGTGCCCAGGCGCGTGATCGCATCGGGCGAGAAGCCTGGCCCCTCGTCACGCACGAGCACGACCAGGTCGTCGTTCTCGCATCGCGCCTGAAGCTCGATGCGCCCGCCGGGCGCGGCCTCGAGCGCGTTATCGAGCACGTTGTCGATCATCTGGCGCAGCGCAGGGTCGGACGCGATGGTGGGATCGGGCAGGTCGCTGCGCGAAAGCTCGAGCTGCGCGCCGCGCGATGTGCGCCATTGCCGCGCGAGCTCGTCGAAGAATTTGCGCAAGGTGGTGCGCTCCATCGCTTCGGCGCGCGAGCTTCCGGCCGACACGAGGATGCTGCTCACGATCTGCTTGCAGCGCGTGATCTGCCGCTGCATCTCCTCGATTTCCTCGCGCAGCTCGGGCTCGGCCGCGAAAGGCGCCATGTGCGACCAGTCGCTCAGGATCACCGACAGCGTTGCAAGCGGCGTGCCCAGCTCGTGCGCCGCGCCGGATGCGAGCAGGCCCATGCGGACAATGTGTTCCTCTTCGGCGGCTCGCTGGCGAAGCTGTGCAAGACGCTCGTCGCGCTCGCGCAGGCTGCGGCCGATGCGCTCGATGAAGATCACGAGCAGCGAGGCATCGAGAAGAAAGCACACCAGCAGCCCGGCGACATAGGGGATCGAGAACTCCGAGCCGACACCCGTGGAGATCGCGAGCGGCTCATGCCACGCCGTGAGCGCAACGAAACCGGCTGTCGCGAAACCGAGGATGGCCCACGCGTAGCGTCGATGCAGCAGCACCGAGGCCAGTGCCACCTGAAGGACATAAAGAAAGATGAACGGATTGCGGATACCGCCCGAGAAATAGAGCTGGCCGGTGAGGACGATGACGTCCATCAGGAGGCCCGCGAAAAGCTCGGCCTCGTGCACCGGCAGGCGGCTGCGCGCGCGGATGCTGCTCGCGAAGTTGAAGACACCGAGCAATCCGAGCAGCGTGAGCATCTGCACGAGGGGCAGCGGCACGTTCATGAGCCCCGCGGCCGCAGCGATGGTGACGAGCTGGCCGCCGACGGCGAGCCAGCGCAGCTCCACGAGGTGCATCAGGTTGCGGCGCGCGGCGAGATGCGCCTGCGCAGCTACGGCGCGAAGGGATGAATCAGCAGGCACGTGACGGCTCTGGATCGGGCTCCATTTGCCGCAAGTACCTTTCATGCGCAAGCACGTACGCGGCAGCCGCCGCAACGCCCGCGGCGAGGGCAAACCAGGTCAAAGCGTACACGAGGTGGTTGTTGGGAAACTGCACGACGGTGAGCCCCGGCCGCGGCCATGCCGATTCGTCCGCGCGTGTCGCGGCCTGCTCGTCGATGAAATACGGCGCGGCACTGGCCAGGTGGTCATGCGCTGCGATGGCCGCGACATCGCGCGAATACCAGCGGTCTTGCGACGGGTCGTTGGATTGCAGGAAGCTGCCCTTGGGCTCCGTGATGCGCAGCAGGCCCACGGTCGATACGTTGGCGTCGCCGTGCGGCACGCTGTCGCGCAGCTCGGGGGGCACGAAGCCGCGGTTGACCAGGACCCAGTCGCCCGCGTCGGTGCGCAGCGGCGTGATCACCCAATAGCCCGAGCCGAGCGCGGTGCTGGCGTGCACCGGCACTTCGTGAGAGAAATCGAAACGGCCTTGCACGAAAACGCGACGGTATTCGTCGGCCTCGCGGGTGATCGACGCCCATTGGCGATGCCCCGGCGCAGCCTGCGCGTTGGCATGAAGGCGCGCATCGACACGGGCGATCAAATCTTCCTTCCACGCCAGCCTGCGCACCTGCCACACGCCCAGCGCCATGAAACCCGCAAAGGCGAGCAAGGCGAGCGCAAGCAGCACCGCCAGCGACGCGGTGGAGCGGGCGGGCTTGTCGTCGCCTTGTGCCATGGGTCAGGGCATGTTGCGCATCATCTGCGCGTCGGGCATGGGCATCATGTTCGCGTTCATGTGGTACATGACCCAGATCGAGCCGGAAAGAAGGATGACGACGAGCGCTATCGTGAACACGGTGGCAAGCATCGTCCAGCCGCCTTCGACCTTCGCGTTCAGGTGCAGGAAGTACACCATGTGCACGATCATCTGCACGCCCGCGAAAGCGAGGATCAACGCCGCCGTCGCATGCGAAGAAGGCAGCACCTTGCCCATGACGAGCCAGAACGGGATTGCCGTCAACACGACCGACAGCACGAAGCCGATGAAGTAGCCCTTGGCGGTGGCGTGATAGCCGATGTCGTCGTCGTGGTGGAGTTCGTGTGCGCTCACGGCAGCGTTCCCATCAGATAGACGAAGGTGAAGACGCCGATCCACACGACGTCCAGGAAGTGCCAGAACATCGACAGGCACACGAGGCGGCGCTTGTTCTCGTGCGTCAGGCCCAGCTTGCCCACTTGCAGCATCAGCGTGACAAGCCAGACACAGCCGAAAGTGACGTGCAGGCCGTGCGTTCCCACCAGCGTGAAGAAAGCGGAAAGGAAAGCGCTTCGGCCCGGACCTGCGCCTTCGGCAACCAGGTGGGCGAACTCCTTCACTTCCAGCGAGAGAAAGCCAAGCCCGAAAAGACCCGTGATCGCGAGCCAGGTAAGCACGGCGCGGCGCTTGCCCGACTGCATGCCGATCATGGCGAAGCCGTAGGTGATCGAAGACAGCAGGAGCAGCGCCGTGTTCGCCGCGACGACGGGCAAGTCGAACAGGTCGGCGCCCGAGGGACCTGCTGCATAGCTGTGGCCGAGCACCGCGTAGGTGGCGAAGAGGATGGCGAAGAGAAGGCAGTCGCTCATCAGGTAGAGCCAGAACCCAAGCAGCGTTCCCTGCTGCGGATGGTGGCTGCCGTCGTCCCAGAAGACGGTCGGGGAAGCAGTGGTCGTGGTCATGGCTTGTTCGAATCAGGCTTGGGCGAGCACCAGGGTGCGTTCGTCCTCGGTGCGACGGACATCATCTGCATCGATGTGGAAGTCGCGGTCGTAGTTGAAGGTGTGCACGATCGCGGCAACGAGCATCGCGGCGAACGCGAGGGCGGCCGGAATCCACATGTGCCACACCAGCGCGAAGCCCCACGCCGTGGCGAGCATCGCGATCACGAAGCCCGCGCCCGTGTTCCTGGGCATGTGGATCGGCCGGAAGCCCCCGAGCGGGCGGCCCGCGCCGCGCTGCTTCATGTCGTGCCAGGCGTCGTTGTCGTGCACGACGGGCGTGAACGCGAAGTTGTAGTCCGGCGGCGGCGATGCGGTCGACCATTCGAGCGTGCGCGCGCCCCATGGGTCACCCGTCGTGTCGCGAAGTTCTTCGCGGCGCAGGTAGCTCACCACGAGCTGAACCAGGAAGCAAGCGATGCCGATCGCGATGAGCCCTGCACCCACAGCGGCGATCTGGAACCAGATCTGCAGCGATGGATCATCGAAGTGGTTCATCCGGCGCGTGATGCCCATCAGGCCCAGCACGTACAGCGGCGTGAAAGCGACCCAGAAGCCCACCAGCCAGAACCAGAACGAGGCCTTGCCCCAGAACGGATCGAGCTTGTAGCCGAAAGCCTTGGGGAACCAGTAGTTGATGCCCGCGAAGATGCCGAACACCACGCCGCCGATGATGACGTTGTGGAAGTGCGCAATGAGAAAGAGGCTGTTGTGCAGGACGAAATCCGCCGCAGGCACGGCCAGCAGCACGCCCGTCATGCCGCCGATCACGAAGGTGCACATGAAACCGACGGTCCACAGCATCGGCACTTCGAACTTGATGCGGCCGCGGTACATCGTGAAGAGCCAGTTGAAGATCTTCGCGCCCGTCGGGATCGAGATGATCATCGTCGTGATGCCGAAGAACGAGTTCACCGTCGCGCCCGAGCCCATCGTGAAGAAGTGGTGCAGCCACACGAGGTAGGAAAGGATCGTGATCACGACCGTCGCATAGACCATCGACGCATAACCGAAGAGGCGCTTGTGGCTGAAAGTGGCGACGACTTCCGAGAAGATGCCGAACACCGGCAGCACCAGGATGTAGACCTCGGGATGGCCCCAGATCCAGATGAGGTTCACGTACAGCATCGGGTTGCCGCCGAGGTCGCTCGTGAAGAAGTTCGTGCCGAGATAGCGATCGGCTGTCAGCAGCGCGAGCGTGCCGGCGAGCACCGGGAACGTGGC
>DATJJL010000161.1:0-8545 GCA_035492155.1 Ramlibacter sp.
CAGCGGTGATGTCTCGTGGCCGCTCAATGGATTCAAGATCTGCGCGATGGTGGCGCCGCGCTGCGTGTCGCACAGGTCGCCCATGATCTCGAAGGTCCACAGCGGGATCGCCACGACGAAACCGATCATCGTGCCGATGAGCACTTCCTTGAGGACGATGCCCATCGCGACGAGCGGCTCGTGCGCGAGCGGCACGCCGTCGACGAGCGAAGGCACGAGAAAGGTCGCGAAGCTTCCGATGGCGGCCACGCGAATCGTCATCGGCAATGTCTCGCGGCTGAGAAGCGGCAGGATGGTGAACACCGCGAGAAAGCGCGGCAGCGCGAAGCCGAAGGCCTTCAGGTGGAGAAAAAACCAGGGCACGGTGTTCTCCATCGCCTCGCCCTACCGCACCAGCATCGGGAAGGTGTCGAAGAGCGACACCGTGTAGTTGAAGATTTCGCCGCCCACCCAGCGCGCGGTGAGAAAGAGCGTCAGCCCCACCGCCACCAGCTTCACGGCGAAGGAAAGCGTCTGTTCCTGGATCTGCGTGAGCGCCTGCACCAGGCTGAAAAGCGTGCCCACCACCGAGGCCACCAGGATCGGCGGCAGCGACAGCCACAGCGTCAGCAGCAGGGCCCGCACGACGTGGGAGACGACATCGACTTGTTCCATGTACCGCCCCTTAGAGACGGTAGGTGAGGATCATGCCGTGCAGCAGCCTCGACCAGCCATCGACCATGACGAAGAGAAAGAGCTTGAGCGGCAGCGTGATCGTTGCCGGCGAGACCATCATCATTCCCATCGCCATCAGGATGTTGGACACCACGAGGTCGATGACGATGAAAGGCAGGAAAAGCAGGAAGCCGATTTCGAAGGCGGCCGTGAGCTCGCTCACCACGAAGGAGGGAACGAGGATCAAGAGGTCGTCCGGTCGAACCTCGTTGGCCATCTTCGGCGGCCAGATGCGCTTGGCCTGGCCGACAAAGAAATCGCGCTGCTCGGTCTTGCTGTTGGCCAGCAGGAACTTGCGCATCGGCTCGGCGCCGCGTCGGGCCGCTGCGATCAGCGCCGTGGTGTTGCGCGTCGGATTGTTGTCGGCCTGCACGGCATCGGAGATCTCATAGCCGATCGGCGCCATGATGAAAACGGTGAGCATCAACGCGAGCGCATACAGCACGATGTTCGGCGGCGACTGCTGCACGCCCAGCGCATTGCGCACCAGCGACAGCACGATCGCGATCTTCATGAACGAGGTCGTGGTGACGAACACCAGCGGCAGCAGCGCCAGCAGGGCCAGCGATACCGTGAGGACGATTGGATCGAAGCCTGTCATCGCACGCGCCTATTGCGCCTCGAGGTTGAAGTGCAGCACCGACACGCCCACGCGCCCTTCGATGTCGACAAGCTCGCCGTCGCCGATCAGCCGGCCGTTCGCGCGGATGCTCACCGTGCTTTTCGGGTCGCGGCCCAGGTTGAAGAGATAGCCCGGCTCGAGGCTGCGCAAGTCGCCCAGCGAGATTTCGCGCTCGCCGAGATCGAACGTCAGCCGCACCGGCACATCGTCCATGAGGCCGCTCGAAGCGGCCACGGAGTCGTCGACATCGCTCATGATTTCCTGCACTCCTTCGAGAACACGCAGTGCGCTTTCGTCCAGCGCGCACAACACGCCGAGCCGCGGGCTCAGCAAGGCCATCAGCCTGTTGTCCTTCAACAGGCATTCATCCAGAAGCACCACGTCACGCTGCGCGATGGAGCGAAGCGCGCCGGCCGATAGATCGACCCAGCCCGCGACAAGGCGAAGCCGTATCGGCAATGCGTTCCAGTCGTCTCCGGTGGGCACGACCGGCTGTTCGCGCAGCGCGGCCGCGAGAAAACGTGCGGCCGTGGCGTCCACGAGCAATTCGCCCGAGAGCTCATGCTCGGACGAGCGGGCATGCCACGCATAGGCGTCGAGGCCGGAGACATCCGGCCGCTGTTCGAGCGAGACGATGCGAAGGCTTTTGCGCGTGGCGGCTTCGACAGCCGACGCGAGATCGGACGCCGCAAATTCGAGCGCGGCGAGCAGCACGGGCATCGGCCAGCGCGCGGGCTCCGGCCCGGGCATCGCGGCGCTCGCCAGTTCGTCGAGCGATGCGCGTGCGATGCCCACCAGCATGCGGGCACCGCCCCAGTCGCATTCGACATAGCACTCCGAAGGCGCGGGCGCTTGCGTGGCACGCAGCTCGAAGCGCCATTCGTCCTGCAGCCAGCCCGCGGCAATGGGCGCGCGGCGATGGCACAGCACATTGCGATTGCCAAGCGTGTCTCGCGAGACGGTGGCCAGGCGCAGCGGGCGCTGGAGCAAGGCCGCATCCATCACGCGTCCTCGGGCCAGTGATTGGTGCCCACGAGATTGCCGCCGGCCATGTAGACCGCAAGCTCCAGCGGGCGTTGCAGCCGTTCGCCGATGCTGCGCGCCAATTCGGCAAGTTTGCGATCGAGCCAGTCGGCGACGCGGCTCGTGCCGCAGGTGAATTCGATGCGCACGCGGCCGTCGGCTTCGAAAAGGCGAACTGAAGTGTCGGGCAGCAGTGCCTCGCGCAGGCCCACGCGCACTTCGCGTCCGCTGTGCATGCCGGTGCCCACCCACAGGCGGGCTACCTCGTTGCCGATGTCGTCGGCCTGCGCAAGGTGCTGCACCTGTGGCGCACGCAAAGGATCCAGCAGCGCCTCGGCGGGAATGTCGGCCTCGTCCCGTTGCCGATCGGCGCGGCGCATCAGCGAATCGAAGCGCGCGACATCGCGCACGTTCGCATCCGCGTCGGAGGGCATAGCGTCCTTCGGGCCGGCGTCTTCGCCGACCTGCAGGTACACGGGCCCGAGATCCACGTTGCGCGGTCGGCCGGCCATCGTCAGGCTTCCTCCATCGCGTCGGTCAGCGGACTGCGGGCGGGATGTTCTTCGAGTTCGAGTTCGGCCAGCCACTCCGCGTGCTTCGCGCGGGCTTCGGCTCTTTCGGCGGCAAGGTCTTCGAAGCGCTGCTTCGCCTGGGCCGCCAGTTGCCACGCGGACGTTGCTTCGTCGAAGGTGTCGCGGCGCTTCTGGCGCTGCGTCTGCGCATCGACTACCGCCTGCGCATCGGCCTTGGCCTCGTCCTTCATCACTTCGATCTTCCACTTGAGATCGTCCAGCTCCCGCACCACGACTGTCTTGGCGCAAACCTCGTCGTACAGCGAGCGTTCGCGGTCCGTGCGTTCCTGGTCGCGCTCCTGCTGCGACTGCTTCGCCTTGCGCAATGCTTCGGCGGCGGTTTCGAGGTGTTGCCGCGCGCGGCGCAATTCGGCTTCGCGGCTTTCCTCGCGGACGCGCTTGATGCGCAGGAGGCCGTCGATCACGTCCATGGGAAGACCTCAGGCGGCGGCAGGCAGGTAGCCCGCGTTGAGCAGGTGTTCACGCACGGCGGCGCGTGCACGCGACACGCGGCTGCGAACCGTGCCTACCGGGACGTTCAACTCCTGCGCAGCTTCCTTGTACGACATCTCTTCGACCGCGACGAGGTTGAGCGCCTGCGCCATCTCGGGCGGCATGCGGCGGATCGCCTCGGAGACGAGCTCCAGGCCTTGACGCTGGCTCAGGTTCTCGCACGGCTGCAGGTCGGGCGATTCGCAGCCGTCGAGCACGACCTCGGACTCGAAGCGATGGCGGCGCTGCGGCGCGCGCGAAACATGGTTGCGCGCCAGGTTCGCCGCGATGCCGAAGATCCAGGTGGAAAACTCCGCTTCGCCGCGATAGCTCGTGAGGCTGCACGCGGCTTCGACGAAGGTTTGCTGCGCGATCTCTGCGGCGTCATCGACATGCCCCACGCGCTTCAGGACGAAGTAGTAGAGCGAGTTGCCGTATTCCTTGATGATGGTGCGAAACAGCGCCTCCTTGTCGACGGCGATCTCGCACGGCGGCTGGATGTCGTCGTCGGTGCCGCAGTCGGCCGGCGCGTACAGGGCGGGCCGGATGGTGAGGGCGCTTTCGGGGAGCGTGAAAACGGGTGGGTTCTTCATGGACGACCTCCAAGGTTCGCTGCCGAGTCTGGGCAGGAAGCCTTGCGTTGCCCACGGCCAGATTGCTAGGCCGACGGACTAGGCCGCCAGTCTTAGTAATTCGATGCGCAAAATGGGCTCTCGCCCCCGAAGCGAGACGTTCGGATGGTTGAACGGATCGAGGGAGAGGCTTAGGGAAGGTCGCCGCCGAGCGACTTCACGAGAAGAACAGCGACCAGCATGCGCTGGCCGGTCAATTGCGCAAGCTGCCTTTGCGCCGAAAGAAGCGACTGCTGCGCGGTGATCACGTCCGAAAACGAGGTCGCGCCGCCTTCATAACGATCGTTCGCGATCTGCAGCACCTTGTCGGCGCTGGCCACCGCCTGGCGGGCCTGCGCGACAGCGCGATCGAGTGCCGCGCTGCCGGTGATGCCGTCCTCCACTTCCTGGAAAGCCGTGAGCACGGTGCGCTTGTAGTTCGCGACGGCCAGCTGGTAGCCGGCCTCGGCGATACGCACGGTCGCATCGGTGCGGCCCGCATCGAAGATGGGTTGCAGCGCGGACACGCCGAGCGACCACACGAGGCTGGGCGCGTCGAAGAGCGTCGACACCATGCGCGAATCGACGCCGTAGGCCGGGCCGAAGATGAAGCTCGGGTAGTAGGCGGCTCGCGCAACGCCGATCTGCGCGTTGGCAGCGGCCATTGCGCGCTCGGCCGATGCGACATCGGGGCGCCTTTGCAGCACATCGGAGGGGATGCCGACGGCAATCGCGGGCGCCGTCCGTTCGGCGATTTGCTCCGGCACCGTGAACACCGGTGCCGGCCGGCCGATGAGCGCGGCAATCGCATGCTCGAACTGGTCGCGCTGCCGGCGCACCACGTCGACCTGCGTGAGCGTGCTGTCCAAAAGCGCTTGCTGCTGCGCAACGTCAAGCCCCGACGTCGCGCCGAGATCGTGCTTCGATGTCGCGATGTCGAGCGCGCGTTTCTGCAGCGCGATCGATTGGCGCAGCACGTCGAGCTCCACATCGAGCTCGCGCAGGTTGAAGTAATTGGCGGCGACGTCCGTGGTGAGCACGAGCCGCACGTTCTGCCAGTCGGCCTCGGATTGCTGCGCCGATGCGCGGGCTGCTTCGACGCCGCCGTGCACGCGGCCCCACAAGTCGGCCTCGTACGCGACGTTGAACGACAGCGCGAAATCGTTTTGCACTGTCGAGAAATTCGGCGACGAGTAATTCGACAGCGGCCGGTTTGCCGAGATGCCCTGCCGCGCCGCGCGAGTGGCGAGCGACACCTGCGGGAACAGGCCAGATGTCGAGAGATCGACCTGGGCGCGTGCTTGCGCGAGCCGTGCCGCCGCCGCCTGCAACGTCGGGCTTGCCGCCAGCGCCTGGTCCTCGAGTGCATCGAGCTGCGCATCACCGAAGCGCTTCCACCAGGGGCCGCGCAGCGCCGCATCGTCGGGCTTGGCGACGCGCCAGGGTTCGTCGAGCTTCCACTGCACCGGCGTCTCGACCTCCGGGCGCTGATAAGCGGGGCCGACAGCGCAGCCCGCGAGCGCAACCGTCAACGCCAGAGAAAAAAGGCGCATCCTCACTTGGCCGCCTGCACCTTGTCGCCTTCGGCGATCGAGTCCGATGGATTGAGCACCAGCGATTCGTCGCCCTTCAGGCCGTCCAGCACCTCCACCGTCTCGCCGTAGTTGCGACCCACGCGCACCGGCTGCAGATGCACGATGCCGGACGCGTTCACCGTCGCGACGAGCGTGCCCTGGCTGCGAAAAAGGAGGGTGTTCGCGGGGGCGCTGAGCGTATTGCTCGGCGCCGCGACGAGTTCCACGTTGACGAAAGCGCCGGGCAAGAGCGCGCCGTCGCGATTGGGCAGGCTGATCTCGACTTGCATCGTGCGCGTGCTCGCGTCGATGGACGATGCCGTGCGAGCGACTTGTCCCTTGAAGCTGCGGCCGCGCAGTTCGGTCTGCGTCACGATCGCGGCCTGCCCGGGCTTGACGAGATGCGCGTATGACTGCGGCACGTTCACGTACACACGCAGCGGATCGGTCTGCGACAAGAGGAAGAGCGGCTTGTTGCTGTCGATCAAGTCGCCGATGTCGACGTTGCGCTTCGTGATCACGCCGGCGAATGGTGCGACCACGCGCTTGAAACTTTCGAGCTGGCGCAGGCGCTCCACGTTGGCGTCGGCGCCCGCGAGGTTCGCTTTCGCTTGCGTGAAGGCGCTGCGGCGCTCCTCCAGCTCCTGCTGCGACACCGCGTCGCGCTTGCGCAATTGCTCCCAGCGGTCGACCGATGTCTTCGCGAGTTCCAGGCTGGCGGCCATCTGGTTTCGCGCGGCCACGGCCTGCGAAAGCTGTTGGTCGATCTCGGGCGTTTCGATCTCGGCGAGCAGTTCGCCTTGCTTCACGCGGCTGCCGATGTCCTTCGTCCAGCGGCGCAGGTATCCGCCGGCGCGTGCGGCCACCGGTGCCTGCACATAGCCTTGCAGCGTGCCGGGCAGGTTCAGCGTTTGCGTGGCGCCTGCGGCTTCCACCTTGGCGATCTTCACGTATTCGATCGCGCTCTGGGCCGAGACCTGTTCGAGCGCATGTGCATTCGCGATGCGGCTGATCACCGTGCGCGCCCCGCCGATGGCCAGCAGCACGAGCACGACGACGGCCGCGATGCGCGTGCGTCTCGCGACCTCGCGGCGCTTGAGCAGCTCGCCGTCCTCCGCTCCGACGGCGTGGATCGCGAGTTGCGAATGGCTTTCGTGGGACATCGGGTCAACCTTCCTGCGGCTGCGCATGGCCGGGCGCGTGCGCCTGCTGTCGCAGGAGCCCGCGACGCTCGAGCATCTCATGCACGCCCGCATACACGACGGGCACGAAGAGCAATGTGGAAACGGTGGCGAAGAGCAGGCCGCCGATCACGGCGCGGCCCAGCGGCGCGTTCTGCTCGCCGCCTTCGCCCAGGCCCAGCGCCATCGGGATCATGCCGATGATCATCGCGAGTGCCGTCATCAGCACAGGGCGCATACGTGTCGCCCCGGATTCGAGCGCCGCCGCGAGCGCGGTGGAACCGAGTTCGCGCTGCTGCCGGGCAAAGGCGACGACCAGGATCGAGTTCGCGGTGGCGACGCCCATCGTCATGATCGCGCCCGTGAGTGCGGGCACGCTCAACGTCGTGCCGGAGATGAACAACATCCATGCGATGCCCGCCAACGCCGCGGGGAGGGCGGCAATGATGATTGCGGCGTCCACCCACGACTGGAAGTTCACCACGCAAAGCAGGTAGACGAGCACGATCGCCATCGCGAGGCCCAGGCCCAGCCCTGCAAATGACGATTGCATCGTTTGCACCTGCCCGCGCAGCTCGATCCGGTTGCCGCGCTTGAGCTTGGGCTCCGCATGCGCGACGATCTTGCGTACTTCCGCTGCGACGCTGGCGAGGTCCGTGCCTTGCACGCTCACGAAGACATCGATGGTCGGCGCGATGTTGTATCGCGAGACGATGGGAAGCTGCCGGTCGGGCTGCGCTTCGACCAGGTTGCCCAGTAGCTGCGGACTGTGGCCCGATCCGCCGTTGCCGCCGGCCACGGGAATGTTGAGCAGCGAGTCGATCGAATCCACCTGGTATTGCGGCGTCTGCACGACGATGTTGTAGACCACGCCGTTCTGCGGATTGAGCCAGAACGCAGGCGCCGTCTGCGAACTGCCTGAAAGTGCGATGAGCACGTTCTGCCCGACGTTGTTCGCATTGAGGCCCATCTGCTGCATGCGCGTGCGGTCCATCTGCAGGTTCACCGCCGGGCCGTCCAGGCGCTGGTGCACGTGCGCGTCTACCGCTCCGGGAATCTTGCGGATCGCCTTCGCGATCTCGGCGCCGAGCTGCGCGTTGCCTTGCAAGTCGTTGCCGGTGAGCTGCACGTCGATGGCCGCGGGCAGGCCGAAGTTGAGGATCTGCGTGACGATGTCTGCGGGCTGGAAGAAGAACTCCACGCCCGGGAAGCGCTTGGGCAATTCGCTGCGCAGCACCGACACCCAATGTTCGGTGGGCCGGTGGCCTTCGTGCAGCGACAGCAGAATCTCGCCGTCGAGCGTGCCTATCGTGCCCGCATTCGAATACGACAGGTTGATGCCGCTGTTCGGGATGCCGAGGTTGTCGAGCATGGTGTCGAGTTCGTCCTTGGGCACGAGCTCGCGAATGGCGATTTCGACCTTGTCCGCAAGGCGCGCGGTCTCCTCGATGCGCATGCCGGTGGGCGCACGCATGTGCAAACGAATCTGGCCGGCGTCCACCGTCGGGAAGAAGTCGCGCCCGAGCACCGGCACCAGCAGCAGCGACAAGACGCAAAAGCCCATGAAGGCGATGCCGAACCGGCGGCGCTGGACAAGCAATGTGGACAGCGCAAGCGCATACGTGCGGCGCAGGTGCTCGAACTGCGCATCGAAAGCGCGATAGAGGCGCTGCAGCAGGCTGGCGCTGGCGGCGCGCTCCTCGTGCGTGTTCTTCATCATCAGCATCACAAGCGTCGGCACGAGCGAGCGCGAGAG